>CACXHG010000144.1 GCA_902767355.1 uncultured Bacteroidia bacterium | reverse complement strand
GAGGTTTTGCGCAAGAATCATCCGACTCTGCGCATCCAGTCTCCTTGGGTCGCGGATGCCATAGAGAGCAAGGCACTCTTGGGCGCAGACAGAACGAGCCTGCAGGTCATCAAGCATTATCCCCCTTTCCCACGCCATTTTCTGCAGTATTTCTTCTTCCCGCTTCCGACTTCCGGCCAAGAACACCCGGTAGCAATTATGAGTGCGGAAGATTGCCTCGTAGCTGGCAACATCCACGTAGTTTGTCGGCAAGACTATGCCGTTGCATACCAGCCAGTTCCCGGGAATTGAGTATTTGCGCGAATGAATCGTCTCGCGCTGCTTGTCTATTGTAAGCTGCTCAAAGCGTATACTGCCAGTATTCTCACCCATATCATTGATGCACCAAACCGGGATCGGGTTGCCGCTTCTGAAATACAAAGAGCCGCTTCCCCACAAATAATCGAAGGGCATCACACTTTTGCCATCCTTGGTGGGCTGAATGACTGTGTAAGCAGCTATGTTTCGCACATAGTCTTCTTCGTTGTCTGTGGCATTGATTTCCAGATGCAGACTCATTGGGACATCGCTGTCCCTGGTTCTTGCTGCATACCTGCAGTAAACAGACTCGAACATATTCTTGAAATTGACGCAGTCTTCCCGGCTTCCGTATAAGAAAAAATGCGGGTGGGTATCTTCAATCGTGAATGCCACCACAATCACTCCCGTATTTGCGGCGCATAGAGCAACGATATTCATCGCCGCGATGAAGTCTTTTCTGCTGAGGATGAAGTCTGGGGACTTGCTGCCGTCCGAGCAAAGATGAAAGTATTCTTTTCTTGTCGTCATATCATTTCTGTCGCTACCTTTCTCCCGCCACCTGACTGATGACAGAACTGTTTTGTGCTGAATGCGAAGTTGGGCATTCCCTGTTAGAAATGCAAATCATTTCCCGGCAATCAAGAGCGGGGCATACGCAGTCGGAGAGCTCTCTGGGGCCGGCCGCTCCGCTCTGGAGCTCGAAATCGGCCCCCAGAGCGGGCGACACCCCTCCACAGCGCACCACACGCCCCATCCGCCCGCTCTTGATTGCCGAAAAAGAGATTAAAGTGCTATATTTGTGATATTGAAGGCGGAATGAAACGGTTCATCATACTTATGTCTGTGCTGCTGGGGGCGACTATGCTTTCTGCCCAGCCGAAACAACTTATTTTGAGCCGCAGCCCGAAGTCAATAACCTTTGCGGTGGATGACGTGGCACTCCCGGCATCTCACCTGCCCAAAAATTCTGCTGTTCACCTTGCCAGGCAGCTGCATCAGAATACGGACAGCACGTTTTGGATATCCACCTGGGAATCTGATATAATTGCCAGCAGTTTCGCAGATGATGAGGGTATAATCAACCTAGGTGAAGATGTTGTGTTTCGGATGCTGTTAGAGGCATGGTCTCAGCATAGGCCGGTTGTTCTGTCTCCCGATGTTATCTGGCTGCTAATCTGTCAGCAATTGAGTTACTATGTGAACCAAAATCCTGAAAAGATGAGGCCTTTGCTTGTTGACCACGAGGGTAAGAAAAGGCTGGTTGTACAAGTCGCTGAGCCTTTGGCTGACCAGTCCGACTGGAGCGGCATCATTGCTGGTTTTACCCACGAGATAAGCAAATATACAAGTGGCAATATTGCAGGTACTTTGGTCGCAGATTTTTCTACAACCGGCGCAGACGAACTCATTGCTTCGGAAGTTACTCTGATGGATGTCGTGAAGCCTTATTTTGAGTATGTTATTGAATACGTTGTTTGCGGTATTCCGTCAATAACTCTGACAGGCACACCCGGTGACTGGAAGAATCTTGTCGGGAAAACAAAAATACTGGAGGCATTCGGCCTTGGATGGTGGGCAAAGGACCTGGAACCTATACTTGAAGAGTTCGTTAATGCGGCAGAAGGTCACCCTGACTACTGGTTCTGGAAAGATATCGTAAAGAAATCACGCCCAAGAAGAATTCAAGGACCGACCTGCTCAAAGGTGCAAAAGCCTCTCACCAAGTATGACGGATGGTTTTTGAAGTTTTTCCCCTTTGGTTGGCAAGGCCGCACTCCGGAAAAGGTGACAATACTTGATTCTATGCTTGCCGAGACAGTGGCTGTCCCTTTCGAATATCTTGTCAAGACTCCGTCGGGCGAAGTTTTGAATCGAACAGAACTGGAACTTGTCGCCGGCATAGTCGGTGTCAGGGAAGACGAACCGACATATACTCTCACCCCTGTTATCGGGTGGTTTGTCCGCACTGCAAAACCAGGCGATGTAAAGGAAATGGAGCGCCAGAGGCAGGATTCTATCTCGCGGTTGTATTATCCCCACCACGGCGAGGCCCTGGCCAGGAAAGCCTGGGGCGATGGCTCGTTGACCTTGGACGATTTCGACACCAGCACGCTTTATCTGCCTGAAGTAGCGTACCTTGGGTACACTATAGGGTGGGAGTACAGCAAGCGCAAAGAGGGAAACACGCTTATCTCTTTTCCTGCGTTCAAGGCATATATGAATCCACGTGCAGCCTGGATTCATCCTGATTATAGAACTGACCTTACCCTAAAATATCTCCAGACTGGTTTCGACTACCTCGAGCTGTGCAAGCGAAAAGCTCAGCAAGAGTACTTTGACGGCAATTACTATAATCCAGATGACGTTATAAACCTATATGAGGATGCCGCCGAAGGTTTTATTGAACAATTTAAGGCAGAGTCCCGGCACGGGCAGGATAGTGCAGCTGTAGGGGCTTATTCCAATTGGGTTAAAGATGAATTGGCCAAGACACCAGATGCCTTCCATATAGACCTGCGTGACTATCATGGCGTATTCCATTTGGGCTTAAGTATTTCTGCCGGAAGCGAAGCTTTCCTGGGTGAGCGCAACTCTTACGTGACTCCTATGGCAGGGGCTGGTTTCGGTTTAGATTTTGGAATTAACCGCCTGGCTTTGATGCTGGATGGCATGCTTGCCCTAGGCGGCGGATTAAAGCAGGATCTCACTTGGATGGGAAACAGCTGGAACTCGGGTGACAGAATGGGGACAGGGCACATCCAGGCTTCGTTCGGATATGCTTGCTACAAGTCCCTAAGTTGGCGGATTGTGCCTTTTGCGGGGATTGGTGTAGGTTTCTTTGGTTATTATTTTGCTAAAGAGAATAAAGAAATTGCCGGCTTCCGTTTTCAGGCTGGTGTGTGCGCAGACTATATAATCATGCGACAGTTTGATTACAAGGTATATAAGCCATTGTTCGGCAACGAATTGTCAGAGTTGTCCCTGCGGGCGAAATTTTTCTTTGCCCGGACAAGTTTTCCGGCTCCTGCGCCCGCGTGGTCCGTTAACTTTGGGATAGGCATAGCTTTGGACGGTCGCTATCTTAAGCGTTAATGCCAGTTTCTCGGCAATCAAGAGCGGGGCATACGCAGATGGAAGTCACTCTGAGGCCGGCCGCTCCGCTCTGGAGCCCGAAATCGGCCCCCAGAGCGGGCGACACCCCTCCACAGCGCACCACACGCCCCATCCGCCCGCTCTTGATCGCCGGGATAGCGTGAGTTGCCGTCACTGACCGCCCGGTCCCCGGCCTCCGCCCGCTCTTGATTGCCGGAAAAAAGAAATACCTGCAAGAAATAGTGCCAACAAACGGCAAAAAGATATATCTTTGCCGCCGACATAAAAGGGGTGCGCCGCACCGCAAACGGCCATTACGGGAAATGGCCGCAGGCTGCAGCGGAGCTGAGAGTAAACCCATTGAACTTGATCGGGTTAGGACCCGCGTAAAGGAAAACTTATGAAAAAAACACTGATGGCTATTGCGGCCTTTCTGCCGCTGTGCGCCGGCCTGATGGCGCAGAATGTTGACAATGCAGCTATTTACAAAGTAGAAGACGACCAGCTGATGTCCGATCTGGACAGCATCGTGGTGTCGGCCTCCCGCGTGGATGCCAAAAGTCCGGTGGCATACAGTGAGCTGGACCGCCGCCAGATTGCTCTGCAGAATCCCAGCTCGTCGCTGCCGATGATGCTGAATCTGCAGCCCTCTGTGGTGAGCATGAACGAAGGCGGCACCGGTCTGGGCTATTCCAAGATCCGGGTCAGGGGTAATGACCCGACCCGTACCAACGTGACCCTCAATGGTATAGCCTACAACGACGCGGAGTCTCAGGAGGTCTTCTGGGTCAATCTGCCGGCACTGTCGGGGATGCTGTCGAGCGCGCAGCTGCAGCGCGGCGTGGGAAGCTCCACCAACGGCGTGGGCGCTTTCGGCAGCAGCCTGAATCTGGTCACCGCACTGCCGACCATCAAGCCTTACACCGAGGTCGAGCTGGCCGGCGGCTCTTTCCTGACCGGCATGGGCAGCCTCAAGTTCGGCACCGGCCGCACCAAACACGGCTTCAGCCTGGATATGGGCTATAATTACAACCGTACCGAGGGCTATATCCGCAACGCCTTCGCCCGCCTGCATTCGGTAAATGCCGTGGGCAGCTGGTATGGCGAGCGCAGCAGCGCCAAGATAATCTATATCGCTGGCCGCCAGAAAACCGGTATCACCTGGAACGGCATCAGCGCAGAGGATATGGCTGCCGACCGCCGCTACAACTCGGCCGGCGCATATAAGGATGCCGACGGCAATGTGCACTATTACGACAACGAGACGGACAATTACATCCAGCACAACCTGCAGGGCATCTATTCCATCCGCCTCGGCCGAAACCTGCTGGCCAGCGCCACCGCCCACTGGACTAACGGACGCGGCTTTTACGAGCAGTACAAGGCCGACAAGAAAATGAGCAGTTTCGGCTTTGACACCGATGTCCGCAGCGATGTCATACGCCGCACCCATCTGGCCAACAACCTCTACGCCGGCAATCTCAATCTCAAATACGAGACCTGGCGCGGCATGGCGCAGGTCGGTGCCAACTATTCGCTCTACGACGGCGACCATTTCGGCACCCTGGCCTGGGCCAAGGATTTCGACATCCAGAGCACCGAGCGGCACTACTACGACAACAACGGCCTCAAGAAAGATGCGTCGGCCTTTGTCAAAGGTGCTCTCTATCTGCTCAGGGGCCGGCTCAATCTCTATGCCGACGCTCAGTTCCGCCATATCGACTACAGTCTGAACGGCTACGACGACGATGCCGGCGACCTGGACCACGACTATCACTACAATTTCCCCAATGTCAAGGCCGGCGCTACCCTGAGCCTGGGCCGTTTCAGCAATCTCTACGCCACCGCCGCCCTGGCAAACAAGGAACCCAGCCGCAGCGACATCAAGGATGCCATTGCCGAAGGCCGAGATGTCGTGCCCGAGAAACTCTGGGACTATGAATTCGGCTACCGTCTGAATGCCGCCAAAATAGCCTTTGCGGCCAATGTCTATCTGATGGAATACCGCAACCAACTGGTAGAGAGCGGCAAGATTTCCAGCAGCGGCTATATGGTCAAGCAGAATATCCCCGTCACATACCGCCGCGGCATCGAACTGACTGCCGGCTGGCAGGTGCTGCCTTCGCTCCGCCTGGACGCCAATTCCACCTTCAGCCGCAACAAGATCGTGGACGGCGACCTGCTGCGCGACCTGATGCTCTCGCCAAGCTACATAGGTGCGTTCTCCGTGCAATGGGACCCTGCCAAGTGGCTGACCCTGACCCTGGCGGACAAAGTGGTGGGCCGGCAGTACATAGACAACACCTCCAATCCGGAGCACATGCTCGATGCCTACAATGTTCTCAATTTCGGCGCCGTGTGCAGCTTCGGACCATTCAAAGTGTCGGGCTACGTGAACAACCTGCTCAATAGCAAGTACATCGCCGATGCCTGGGCCTACGGCGACGAGTGCGGGTACTTCCCGGCCGCACCCATCAACGGCCTGCTCAAGCTTAGCTACAGGTTTTAAGACCATCTATAATGGATTTTGATTATCTTTGGAGTCGGAATCGGCAATAGCGCCGGTTCCGACTTTTCGTAAATGGAAAACAGCAATTCCGCCTCGACGCAACGCCCCACCGGATATGCCTGGTTGGTGGTTGCCATCCTCTTTTTCGCCGCCGCGCTCAATCAGCTGGACCGCTCGATGGTAGCG
>CACXHG010000143.1 GCA_902767355.1 uncultured Bacteroidia bacterium | reverse complement strand
GGCGACGCTGCGCACCGTGAGCCCTTCAAAAGCGTCGGGGCATTCCGTGGAAACAATCACGCCGATGTTTTTGGCCACCCGGCCGCCAGAGATGAGGCAGTCGTCCGGCTTGCCGGCACAGCCCGCAGCCAGAAGTGCGACCGTCAGAATTAGGATTGACTTTCTCATACCTATAGTTTAATCTCTTGTCCGAAACGATTCCTGCACATGGCCCGCACTGCCTCGAGCGAAGAAAAGGCGCCTGTGCCGCCGGCGGCGGTGGTATTGACCGCGCCGGTGAGATTGCCAGTACGCTGGCATTCTTCCAGGGGCAAGCCCTTTACAAAGGCGCTCACAAAACCGGCGTTGCAGCTGTCCCCAGCCCCTATCGCATCCACCACATCGCGGTTCAAAAATGCAGGCAGATGCCTCCGGCTGCCGTCTTTGCCAATCAGTATCGAGCCGCTGTTGCCGCACTTGAGCATCATGGCGCTGCCGAGATAGGGCTCGACAGCCGCGATTGCGCTTTCCAGATCGGCCGTTGCCGTGAGGGCCATAAGTTCCTTCTCGTTGGGCATGAACACGGTGATCTTGGGCAGAAGCCGCTTATAATCGAAAGCCCACTTCTCTACCGGATCCCACTGGGTGTCGAGCGAAACGGTGACGCCACTGGCCGCCGCATAGTCCAGAATCTTTTCCAGGTCGCGAAGCACCCCCGACTGCATGAAAATGGAACTCAGATGGATGTGCCTTGCCAGATCGAACACCGTCCTGTCGATATCGTCGAAGCCCATGATGTCCATGGCACCCTGATAGGTCAGCACTGCGCGATCTTCTCCATAGCTCATGCAGATAGAGGCTCCGGTGGGGGTATCGCTCTCCACAAGATACTTTGTATCAACGCCTTTTGCCTCCAGACTTGTCCTTACAAGAGAGCCGAACGCATCGCGCCCGACCATACCCACGAAGCAGACCTTGCTGCCCAGCGAAGCCGCGTTTGCAGCAAAGATCGCCGTGCTGCTGCCGAGGGTTACCAGCATGTCATCGGCAAATTTTTCCTTACCGATTTCGGGTTCAGACTCTATCCCATTCAGGATAATATCCACGTTCAGCTCGCCTATGGCGGCGATATCGTACTGTTTCATTGTCGTATATATTTACTTTCGCTCACAAAATTATATGCTTATTTTTAATTTTGAAATATTTCGTTTTGTTTCGTATCGAAATATTATTAATTTTGTAAAAAATTTTACACCAAATGAAGATATACGACACCGCACAAGGGCGCAGGTCTGCCATTTTACAGCGCCTCAGAGAGAATTCCTCCGTTTCGGTATCCCAGCTCAGCGAAGAGTTTGGCGTGTCGGAAGTGACCATACGCAAGGATTTGCGCATACTCAAAGACCGCAAACTGCTGCTCAGGGTGCACGGAGGGGCGATTCTGGGCGCCATCGTCTCTGAAGCGGAACACGAAGAGCGCAACTTCAATTTCAAGCGCTACGTCAATACCCGCGAGAAGGAAGCCATCGGCAAGGCCGCTGCCGCCCACATCAAAAACGGCGATACAATATTGATAGATTCCGGTACCACAGCCCTGGAAGTAGTCAAGCACCTGGACCGTTTCGAAGACCTTACCATCATTACAAATTCCATAAACGCAATGCTGGAGGCCATCAAATACAAGCGTTTCAAAGTGATTCTCATAGGCGGCAGCGTGCGCGAGCCGAGCATGTCCATGGTAGGCTCCCTGGCCGAATCGAACCTCAAGCTTTTCTACTGCGACAAGCTGTTCCTGGGCGTGGACAGCTTCAGCGTGGAGTCGGGGCTTTCCACCCCCAATGTAGAAGAGGCAAGCACCAATCAGACAATGATTTCAAGGGCACGGGAGGTGATTGCCGTGTTCGATTCCTCCAAGATAAACAAGCGGGCCCTGGCCTTCATAGCCATGCCGGACAAGATCAACACGATAATCACCGACAAGAACGTTCCCACGTCGGTGCGCAACCAGCTCAAGGCGATGAATATCACAGTAGAGACTGTTTCCATTTAGACGAAACTCCGCGAAACGATTTTTTTAAATCAATTACTCCCTGACATACAGCACATTATCCCCGATAAGCCAGATTCCGAACCCGTTTCGATGAAAATATGAAAAGCCAAAGCGAAACATTTCGTTTTGACTTTTCTTACTTTTGTAGAGATTATCGAGTATTCTTATGATTATGACTTACGACTATTACACCTACAAAGAAATACGCCAGCAGCCCCGCGTTTGGAAAGAGGCCTATGAAATAATATTGTCCCGCAAAAGCGAAATACAGGCCTATGTCCACAAATATCTGGACCTTGGCTATAAAGTGATTCTGACCGGAGCGGGCACATCGGCATATATAGGCGATGCGCTGGAGCCCGCGCTGCACGACACCATATTCGGCAACGCAGCGGCCATAGCCACCACGGATATCATCACTTGCCCCGAGCTCTGGTTCGACAAGGCGAGCAAAGTGCTTCTGGTGTCCTTCGCCCGCAGCGGCAACAGCCCGGAGAGCATAGGCGCCGTAAGGGCCGCCGAGAAGACGGCGGGCGAAACCGCACATATTTTCATCACCTGCAACGCTTCCGGCCAGCTCGCCCAGATGAAGGGCGACAACATCCTCACCATACTCCTGCCGCCTGAGACCAACGACCTGTCCCTGGCAATGACCAGCAGCTATTCCACCATGTTCATCGCCTGCGCACTTATCGCGCATATAGATGACATAGAGAGCCAGAAGGCGGCTGTGGACGTCGTTGCCGACAGCGTGCAGAAGGCCATGGACCGCTACGAAGATGCCATCAAGGACATTGCTGCAAAGGACTTCAAGCGCGCCATCTTCCTTGGCAGCGGCACCCTCAAGGGCGTCGCAGAAGAGTCCCGCCTCAAGCTGCAGGAGCTCACCGACGGCCGCGTGATGTGCAGTTTCGACTCCTTCCTGGGCTTCCGTCACGGTCCCAAGGCCATCGTCAATCCGGACTCTCTGCTGGTATATCTGGTGTCGCCCATGGCAAGCGTGCGCAGGTATGAGACCGACCTGATGAAGCAGATCGCCGCCGGCAACAAGCTGAAAGCCAGCATCATCGTTTGCAGGGATGCCAGCGAACTGGCCTACAGCGACTGCACGCTCTGCATAGAGACCGGCCTGCCCGAAGGCATCCCCGGCTGCTATGGCGGCGTGGCATACGTGTTCGTGGCTCAGCTGCTGGGCTTTTTCAAATCCCTGGACTGCGGCCTCACCCCAGACGCGCCCTCAGTCTCGGGCAACATTTCCCGCGTTGTAGAAGGCGTCACACTTTACGATTAACCATTTAGATTCAATACAATGCCCAAGACGGAACAACTTCTGGAAAGAATCGGCCAGCTGGAAAAAGCCACTGGAGTAAGGCGCACCATCTTTGCCGCCTGCCCCAACTCCCCCGCCGTCATACGCGCCAGCCTGAGGGCTGCCAAGCGCAACAACGCCCCCATCTATTTTGCAGCCACCCTCAATCAGGTGGACTGCGACGGAGGCTATACCGGCATGACACAGGAGGCATTTACCCGCACGGTGCGCTTCGAGGCCGAGAGGATCAATTTCACCGGTCCCGTCATCATAGCCATAGACCACGGCGGACCCTGGCTAAAAGACAGGCAGCGCACAGAGAAATGGTCTGTGGAAGACGCGATGAACGGCGTCAAGAAATCGTTTGAAGCGGCTGTCCTGGCCGGGTACGACCTCATCCACGTGGATCCCACGGTGGATATCAACGTTCCCAAAGGGCAGATCATAGATATAAATGTGGTTGTCGAGCGCACAGTGGAGCTCATAAACCACATCGAGAAATTCAGAAAAGAGAAGGGTCTTGCTGCAATCTCCTACGAAGTTGGTACAGAGGAGGTGCACGGAGGCCTGGCCGACGAGGCTACTTTCGATACTTTCATTTGTGGACTTAAAAAGGGGTTGATTGGTGTAGGGCTGGAAGATGTGTGGCCGTGCTTTATCGTCGGCAAGGTGGGTACCGATTTGGACACCACCGTTTTCGATGCGAAAGTAGCGAGCAGGCTCACATCCAAGGTCCGTCCTCTGGGCAGCTACATCAAAGGTCACTACACCGATGATGTAGCTAACCCTGAGGAGTACCCGCTCTCGGGTATGGGCGCCGCCAACGTCGGACCGGAATTCACCATGAGCGAATACCGCGCCCTGTGCGAGCTGGAAGCTGTGGAAAAGCGCCTCGAGGCAGAAGGCCGCGTGGCAGTGCTGTCAAATATGCGCAACACCCTCCTGGAGGCTGTCCACGCCTCTCACCGCTGGGAGAAGTGGCTGCACGAAGACGAGCTGGGCAAGGACCTGAATGAGCTCTCGCCACAGCGCCAGGACTGGATTGTGGCCACCTGCTGCCGCTATATATGGCAACAGGCAGCGCCCCTGGCAGCCCGCGGCTTTCTCTACGACAACCTGGAGCGCTGCGGCATAGACGCCGAAAGCGTGGTGCTGGGCCGCATAGAGCGCGACATGGACAAATACTTCAGGGCTTTCAACCTGATAGGGTTAAATGACTTGTTATAATTCTGCATATTATTCATTTATATATTGTTAACCAGATGAAACTGAAAACCATCCGCATTTTTGCGACAGTGCTTGCCTTTATGGCCGCTTCGCAGGTGATGTCCGCCCAGAGCCATCAGGTAGTCGGCAGGGTGCTTGACGCATCCTCCGGAGAACCCGTAATCGGTGCCGGCATCGCCGCTTCTACCGGTGGCGGCACAGTTACCGACTATGACGGCAACTATGTGCTCACTGTGCCTTCTGCCGCGACTCTGACGTTCTCCAGCATCGGCTACAAGAGCGTGACCGAAACTGTCGGGGACCGCGCCCGCATCGACGTCAAATTGCAGCCCGACAACCTTCTTCTCGACGAAGTTGTCGTGCTCGGTTACACTACTCAAAAGAAAGCCGAGCTTTCTTCTGCCGTGGTAACGATGAGCGGCGAAAAGCTCCGCGACGTTTCCACCCCCGACGTCGGCAATATGCTTCAAGGTAAGGTTGCCGGCGTGGTTGCAATGAACGGCTCCGGCCGTCCCGGCGAGCAGGCCGACATCCGCATCCGCGGTACAGGCTCCATCACTGCCGGCGCCGGCCCGCTCTATGTGGTCGACGGAATCGCTGGCGGCAGTTTCAACCCTAACGATATCGAGACCATCACCGTGCTGAAAGACGCCTCTGCTACAGCACTTTACGGCGCAGCAGCCTCCGGCGGTGTGATTGTAGTCACCACCAAGAGCGGCCTTCAGGACCGTACCAGCATCGAGTTCAAGGGCAGCGGCGGAATCAAGCGCGCCCTCTACGGCCGTTTCCACCCCATGAACTCCGCACAGCTGTATGAGTTCACCCGCTCCATGACAGATCCCGGCGCATTTGCCGCAGATTATCCCGAGAGCCTGCTGACCCAGGATTTCGACTGGCTCGGCAACTGCTTCAAGACAGGTGTCGTCCAGGACTACTATGCCTCTGTTTCCGGCAAGTCCGGGAAGGTGAACTATTTTGTAAGTGCCGACCACTACAACGAAAAAGGTACTGCAATAAACACCTACTACCGCAAGACTTCGGCCCGCATGAACCTGTCGGCTCCCATAACCGACCGCCTGACCATGACCATGCGCCTGAGCTATGCCAAGAGCCACGACCGCACCGAACAGTCTTACCGCCTGGTAGAGCAGTCCTATTACACCATTCCTTGGGATATTCCCTATGAAATGGTAGATGGCGTTTACACCAACAATTACGTGTTCAACGGCGGCAGCATCCGCCCCGACAACGGCGAGAAATGGTGGACCCAGAACCCGGCCAACATCCTCTTCGAAGAGCAGTACAACTTTGGCAAGGGCTGGGGCGAGTCCCTCACCGGAGACTTCCAGCTGGTATGGAATGTAACCGACTGGCTGACCCTGGTTTCCATGAACCGTTACGACTCTTCGCATTCCTATTGGGAAGAGTATGTCGACCCGCGCACCCTGGAAGGCGGCAACACCAGCGGCAGCCTCGCCAACACCGATTCTGAGGGCAACGGCTGGGGCACCACCAACCTGGCTAAACTCCACCACACTTTTGGCGACCACGACCTGAACGGCACCCTCGGCTGGGAATACGGCGAAGGCTACTCCCGCCATCTCGGAGCATCCGGCACCAAGGTGATGCAGGGCAAGCGCTCTCTCAACAACGTGGATATCCCCAACAACCCCGAAGGCTACGACTATATGACCCGCGCATGGGCCGCTCTGGCACAGGCTCAGTATTCTTATCTTGGCAAGTATGTCGTAACGGCTTCCGTCCGCTACGACGAAAGTTCCAAGTTCGGTCCCAAGAACCGCGGCGGCTTCTTCCCCGGAGCTTCTGCGGCCTGGATCATCTCCCGCGAGAGCTTCCTGGAGAACAACCCTACCCTGACCTTCCTCAAGCTGCGCGCCGGCTACGGTAAGACAGGTAACGACAATATCCCCGACTTCCAGTATCAGGAGACCTATTCCCCGAGCGCAAGCGGCGACGGCGCTTATACCCTGGACCGCATGGCCAACCCTTACCTGGGCTGGGAAGAGGCCCTGATGGCCAGCGTCGGCGTTGACGCCACCCTTTTCAACAACTGGAACATCACTGTGGATCTTTACAACACAATCAACAGCAAGATCCTGCTCCAGTCTCCCATGCCGCCGTCCACAGGTTTCTATGCCGTAATGGACAACGTCGGCAAGGTTCGCAACCGTGGTGTCGAGCTCGCCATCGACGGAGCCATCATCAACAACAAGGACTTTGGATGGACCCTTGGCTTCAACATGGGCTTCAACCAGAACCGCGTTTTGGAACTTCCGGAGCACAACGACATCATTCTCAAGCGCGGCGACGTCAACCAGATTCTGAAAGAAGATCAGGATGTATATTCCTGGTATATGCCCATGTGGGCGGGTGTCAACCCCGACGACGGAACCTCCCGCTGGTACAAGAATTTTGACGAGGATGGCAAACCCATCATAACCGGCAATCCCGACGATGATTACGTGGGCAAATGGGAAACCGCATCCAGCACCATAGTAGGCTCCGCATCGCCCTGGTTCAGCGGCGGTCTCAACACCGCCCTCCGCTGGAAAGGCTTCACCCTGAGCGCCACCGGCAACTTTGTGGTAGGCAACAAGATTTACAACAAGACCCGCGAAAGCATGGACCACGACGGTGCCTTCCAGGGAATGAACCTGATGTCCATAGACAATGGCCTGGGCTGGAGCCGCTGGCAGAACCCCGGGGACATCGCAACCCATCCCAAGCCTATCAGCGGCCGCAAAGACGGGTCTCAGAATACGTCTTCCCGCTATCTCGAAGACGGCAGCTTCTTCCGCCTGAGAAACGTGACTCTGGCCTACAATCTGCCGAAAACCTTCCTGCAGAAGATTAAGATGACCGACGCCCGCGTTTACGTGTCGGCCGACAATCTCTGGACTCTCACCCGCTTCTCCGGAATGGACCCCGAGGTCCGTCTGGACGGCGACACCTACCATCACGCAGGTATGTACTCACAGAACTATCCCATACCGATGACGGCCGTATTTGGTATCGACGTCACATTCTAATTGAGATTGCACCATGAAAAAGATATTTATACTCGCGATTGCCGCACTGGCACTGATATCCTGCGATATGGATTTATACCGGTCCGACGCCATTACGGCAGAGGAACTGGCAAAAAACCCTGAAGCTCCCGTCCTTACCACCAACGGTATCTACACTCTGTTCCAGGACAGAATCGCCTATAAGGGCCAGAGCGGCGGCGAAAGCGGCAACTATTATATCCGCCACATCTTCCAGATCAACGAACTGCGCGGCGACAACGTGACGGTATCCGGCATCACCGAGGACCCGTTCATCAACCCCTACCGCTACACCGACGACAACACCGCCAAGAACATCTACTACACCTGGTGGATGGCCTACAAGATTATCGACACGGCCAACGGCGATATCCTCATCCTCAAGGAAGCAGAAGAATCGGATATGAACAATCACCTTATGGGTGAGAATTACTTCTTCCGTGCTCTCTGCCATTTCCAGATGGTAACGCTCTTCGCCATGCCTTACAACTACACTCCCGACGCCTCCCATCCGGGCGTTCCTCTTCGCCTGGAGGGCGCTGACAAATACTCAACCTCGCGCGAGACTGTCGGCAAGGTCTATGAACAGATTGTAGCAGACCTCAAGGCTGCCAAGAATTATATGATTAAGGACAAGGAAGGTACGCTTATCCGCGGCAACGACAAAGGCTATGTCAGCTGGCATGCAGCTGCCGCCCTCCTGGCCCGCGTATATCTGTTTATGGGAGAAAACCAGCTCTGCGTGGATGAGTGCGACGAGCTTCTGGCAACCAACCCCACATCCCTCTCCGGATATGACTACGCAGACTATCCCACCCACACCTATGACCATCCCGAGACCATCTGGTGCGTGCATCTTAAAGACACCCACGAATGGGCCGTTGACCACGGAGAGGCCTCCATCGCTTCCATGTACATCAAAGCTGCCCTCGACGGTGGCAAGACCATCGGTTGGGGCGAGCACTACTGGAGTGAATATCTTATCGACCTCTTCCGCCGTTATCCCGAGGACAAGCGCTTCAACGCATACTTCCGTATGATTGACCCCCGTCCCGCAAAAGAGGGCAATACCAAATCCCAGAAGACCTACGACGAGATGCAGGCAGCTATGAACGGTACTCTGTCGGTAGTTTACCCCATTCCCGGCGGCGCCGGCGACTACTGCACGGGCGCAGTTGCGATTGCAGCCACAGCCAATGCCGACGGCAGCGTCAACTTCCAGTCCCAGGGCAAGCAGATTGGCGAAGAAGAATATCCTGCCGGCAGCGGCAAGAAGGTTCCGGTGTTCGAATACAACAACCACGTTGCCAAACGTCAGATCCTGCACAACGGCCGCGACACTATCTACTTCGTAGAGAATTCCGACGCCAACTTCCCCGGTGTTGCAATCGACGGCGTCAAACGCGTCTGGGTACGCCCCGGCCCCGGCCACGCCACCCCCGGCAAAAAGACTGATCCCGAAACCGGTGATAAATATGCAGAAAGGCAGTCCGACGCCGACGCCCGCTACAGGGCAGCCATCGGCCGTACCGACAACGGCGGCTTCTATATGCGCTACTACAACACCAAGTTCTGCGGACAGGGCGGCAACCCCATGATGACCTCCCCCGTATTCCTCCGCTGGGGCGAAGTGGTCCTGAACCGCGCCGAAGCCTATGCCAAACTCAATGAGCCCGGCAAAGCCCTCGCGGATGTCAATACGATCCGCCGCCGTGCAGGCATCCCCGAGATGAACAATTATGCAGCCTTCGGCTACAACAGCGTTCTGGAGGTCGTACTGGACGAGCGCCGCATGGAACTCTG
>CACXHG010000142.1 GCA_902767355.1 uncultured Bacteroidia bacterium | reverse complement strand
CGGTCGCCGATGCGCTCGGTCAGCTTCACCCAGTTGTCCCAGTCGTTCTCGTCGAGACCGTCCTCGATAGAGTCGATAGGATACTTGGTGATGAGCTCCTCGAGATAAGCAATCTGCTCGTCTGCAGAGAGCTTCTTGCCGTTGGGATCTTTCTTCTTGCCGTTCTTGAGCTGGCGGTAGTCGTAGAACCACTGGCCGTTCTCGCACACTGCGCACTCGCTGGCAGCGTAGTCCATAGCGATCTTGACGTCCTTGCCGGGCTCGTAACCTGCAGCCTTGATGGCTTCCATGATGGTGTCCAGAGCATCCTCGATGCCGTTGAAGTTGGGGGCGAAACCACCCTCGTCACCTACTGCGGTAGAAAGGCCGCGGGCCTTGAGCAGTTTGGCCAGGTTGTGGAAAACCTCGGCACCCATGCGGATACCTTCTTTCTCGTTCTTGGCACCTACGGGACGGATCATGAACTCCTGGAATGCGATGGGAGCGTCGGAGTGAGCGCCGCCGTTGACGATGTTCATCATGGGCACGGGGAGAACATAGGTATTGGTGCCGCCGATATAGCGGTACAGAGGTATGTTCAGATATTCAGCTGCGGTGTGAGCCACTGCCAGGGATACACCCAGGATGGCGTTTGCACCCAGATTCTTCTTGGTAGGAGTGCCGTCCAGGGCAATCATCTTGCAGTCGATGGCGCGCTGGTCCAGAACGCACATGCCCTCGATGGCGGGAGCGATCTTGGTGTTGACATTCTCAACAGCCTTGAGAACGCCCTTGCCCAGATAGCGGCCCTTGTCGCCGTCGCGAAGCTCGAGAGCCTCGTTCTCGCCGGTGCTGGCTCCGCTGGGGACAGATGCGCGGCCCTTGAGACCATTTTCAAGTGTAACTTCTACCTCAACAGTCGGGTTGCCTCTGGAGTCGAGGATTTCCCTTGCATAGACTTTCTTAATTATCATAACCGATTTTATTTGATATTTATTATAGTTTCTTTTCGAGGACGCAAATTTATAAAGAAAAATGATATTTTTGCGCCCGCAAAAAGATTTAATATGACAAGGATACTTTTTGTCTGCCACGGCAACATCTGCCGCTCCCCCATGGCCGAATTCATTTTCAAGGCCCTGGCCCGCGCCAAGGGCGTTGAGGACCAGTTTTACGTAGAGTCCGCGGCCGTTTCCGACGAGGAGATGGGCAATCCCATCTATCCGCCGGCAAAGCGCTGCCTGAAGCAGCACGGCGTCGCCTTCGATGCGGCAAAACGGGCGCGCCGCATGGCCGCCGCCGACTACGACCGCTTCGACAGGATTATCTGCATGGACGCCTCCAACATGCGCCTGATACGCCACATCATACCCGGCGACCCCCAGGGCAAGGTCCACCTGCTGATGGCCGCCACCGGCCGCAGCCGCGACGTGGCAGATCCCTGGTACACAGGAGATTTCGAGACCAGCTTCCAAGATATCCTGGAAGGCTGCGAAGCGATGTTAAACGTTTAAAGATTCTAAAACTATGCAAGGATTCTGGACAGTCTTGATGCTCGTATGCTCCAATATTTTCATGACCTTCGCCTGGTACGGCCATCTGAAGCTGGCCGAGATGAAAATCACCACCGGCTGGCCGCTGATATGCATCATACTTCTGTCGTGGGGCATAGCCTTCTTTGAATACTGCCTCACCGTGCCGGCCAACCGCATCGGCTTCGAAGCCAACGGCGGCCCCTTCAACCTGCTTCAGCTCAAGGTCATACAGGAAGTCATATCCCTCACCGTGTTCAGCATCATAGTGATGTTCGTCTTCAAGGGACAAGCTCTGCAGTGGAATCACCTGGCAGCTTTCGCCTGCCTGGTGCTCGCAGTCTTTTTCGTATTTCTGAAGTAGGTCAGGCCTGCTTGCCGGCTTGCTCACCGTCGGCTGTGCCGCCTGCCTCGGCGCCAGATTCATTCACGGGTTTTTCAGCGCCGGAGCCTGAGGGCTCGTCGCCGCGGCGCTCCTTATACAGGAAACGGCGTATCTTCTGGGTGGCAGTCTTTTCGAAGGGCTCCTTCATGGCGTCCACCTCCCCTATCTTGGAGTTTTTGCCCACGGCCTTGTTGACCCACTCCAGCACGGCCTTCTTGCGCGCCTCCAGCGTCTCGAAGAACTGGTCCTCGGAGGCCTGGTTCCAGTCCAGGACGTTGTCATCAAACTTGACAAGGGCCACCAGATGGCCGTCGCGCTCCATCACCAGCGACTCGTCCACGCCCTCTATATTATTGATGACCTGCTCTATCTCTTCGGGATAGATATTCTCGCCGGAAGGCCCCAGGATGGTGTTGTTCAGGCGGCCCTTGATATAATAGTAACCGTCGGAATCCATGCTGGCGATGTCGTTGGTATGGAACCAGCCGTCGTCGTCCAGCACCGACATCGTGCGCTCGGGATCCTTGTAGTAGCCCAGCATCACATTGTCGCCTCGGCACACTATCTCGCCCTCGCCGGTATCGGGGTTCATATTGTCCAGGCGTATCTCCACCTTCCAGGTCGCAACGCCTATGGAGCCCACACGTTTGCGCTTGTTTACCAGCACGTTGCACACCAGGGGCGAAGTCTCGGTGAGGCCGTAGCCCACCGAATACGGGAAGTGGCAGTCCTTCAGGAACTGCTCCACCACCGGATCCATCTTGGCGCCGCCAATGCCAAAGAAGCGCAGCTTGCCGCCGAAAGTCTTGACAATGCGCCCGCCTATGATGCGGTGCAGGATGTGCGGCATGTGCTTTTCCATCCAAGAGAGCACGCGGCTCTTCTGGATGGTCGGGAAAACGCTGTTCTTGATGACTTTCTCTATCACCAGCGGCACCGACAGCATGATGGTCGGCCGCACCTTTTTGAGCGCAGGCAGCAGCACCGAAGGAGCCGCAGGCTTCTGCAGATAATACACGCAGGCCCCGACGTAGAAAGAATAGATGCTGGACACGCCCATCTCATAGGTGTGCGCGATGGGCAGTATGCTCAGGAAACGGTCTTTCTTGAAACAGGGCTGGGCCTTGAAAGACGCCACCAGATTGTGGCAGATATTGCGGTGCGACAGCATCACGCCCTTGGCGCGGCCGGTGGTGCCGGAGGTATAGATTATGGTGGCCAGATCGTCCGGCGCCGGATCCTTGACCCAGCCGTCGCACTGGAAATCCTCCTTGTTCTTCTTGATGAACTCGAATGTCTCTATGTCGATGACCAGGGTCATGCGGTCCTGGCAGGCCTGGCTCAGCTTGGGCAGTAACTTTTTTGAGACAAAAACCGCCTTTGTCTCGGAGTGCGTGAGGATGTTGGTCACCTCGTTTTCGCTGCTGTCGGGCAGTATCGGCACCAGCACGCGGCCGAAAGCCGTCACGCTGAAATAGGCCACCAGATAGTTGGGCATGTTCTGCGAGAGTATCGCCACCTTGTCGCTGGCGCTGATGCCGTAGCGCGACATGCGCTGCGACAGGCGCTCCACGGCATCCTTGAAGCTGCCGTAGGTGTATGCCTGCCCGCCGTCCACAAACTGGGTCGCACGGCGGGTGCGATACTTGGTGGTCGAATATTCATACACCCTGCGGAGGGTCGTATTGTGAGTCTCGCGGTATTTGAGCCGCTGTTTATATGGAGATTTTATCTTTTTTGCCATACCTGACTAACAAATCCGGTGAACTACAAAGATAGCAATAGTTTCCTAATTGCCTAAACGGGCCATTAAAGAAATCAACGGCACCCGGACGGGCACCGTTGATTTACTAAACCACTGACAATCAGTGATTACCAGTTCAGTATCTTCTTGAAGTCGTACTCCTCGGGGTTGGGGACGAACTTCTTGGCAGCCTCGTAGTCTGCGGCGGTGATATAGTGGCAGATGTGGCTGTAGTAGTTCTGGGCTGTGCCGCCTTCGATGGCAACGCGGCGCGGCGGGATCTTGCCGTCGGCCTGCTGCAGGTCTTTCAGATACAGCGGGTGAGCCTCGCCGTTGGCATCGACATACACCATGCAGCCGGTCTCGCCCTTTGCCAAGAGCTCGTAGGCGCCCATGGCCAGCTCGGTGCAGTAAGTCAGGTCGTAGCCGATAGGATCCTGGCAGCGGACGTCGTAGCCTATCTCCACGGGACGGGTCTTGATCTTGAGGCCGATTTTCTTGAATTCCTTGTCCAGGATGTCGTTGAACAGGACAGCCTTGCTGATCTTGCCAAGCTCGGGATGGCCGTGCTCGTCGTAGGTCATGGTCACGCCGGCATTCTTGATTTCCTGAGGATCCAGGTCGTGGAACACGCCCTCGGCAACTACCACGGTGCCGTAGCCTATGCCCAGAAGCTTGCGCTGGAGGATGGCGGAGATGGCCAGCTTCACAATCTTGTCAAGGCTGATTGTGGTCTTGTTGAACATCTCGGGGATGATGGTCATAGGGCAGTGAGTAGCCTCGCCGATGCCCAGGGCCAGATGGCCTGCAGAGCGCCCCATGGCGCTGATAAGCAGCCAGTTGCCGGAAGTGCGGGCATCCTCATACACGGTGCGGGCAATGTGCGCGCCCTCGTCTTTGGCAGAGTTGAAGCCGAAAGTCGGGGCGTTGCCGGGAAGCGGCAGGTCATTGTCGATAGTCTTGGGAACGTGGATGTTCTTTATGGGATAGTTCTTTGCCGTGAGGAACTTGGCGATGCGGTTGGCTGTGGAAGCGGTGTCGTCGCCGCCCACGGTGACCAGAAGCTTTATGTTGTTGTCCTGGAAAAGGGCCAGGTTAAAGTTCTTCTCAAAATCCTCGTCGGTAGGTTTGAAACGGCTCATCTGCAGGTAACTGCCACCGCGGTTGAAGTAAGCGTCGGCCTTGAAGAAGTCGAAATCTTCTGTGCGGGGATTCTTGCTGAAAAGACCGGAGTAACCGCCGTGAAGGCCGATTACGCGATAGCCGTTGGAGAGGAAAGTTTTTGCTACGGAGCAAACGACGGTGTTCATACCCGGAGCCGGGCCGCCACCGCAAAGGATGATGATGGAATCTTTCATATCGAAATAAATGTAAAACTGGGCAAAGGTAGTAAAAAACCCTTTGTGCAGAGCGGGCTGCCATAAGGATTTTTTAAGTATATTTGCAGGTTATATTACGCGTTATATGGCAAAAATTTCAAAATCGGCTGCAAAGGCCCGCATAGAGGCGCTTTCACAGGAGCTCAAACGGCACAACTACAACTACTATGTGCTCAACGCTCCGGTGATCACCGATTTTGAATTCGACCTCAAAATGCAGGAGTTGCAGGCTCTGGAAGCCCTTTACCCGGAGCTCATACTCCCCGACTCCCCCACTCAGGCCGTTGGAAGCGATTCTGGATCAACCTATTCTGCAATATTTAAGCAAACCGGCTCCGCGTTGCCGGATGAGAAGTCAATGATACATGTGCCGGAGGCCAGGGGCGCCAAATTCGAACAGATAGCGCACAAATACCCCATGCTCTCGCTGGGCAACACCTACAGCGAAGAGGACATGCTCGCCTTCTGCACCAAGATAGAAGCCGAAAACGGCCCGGACACGGAGTATTCCTGCGAGCTGAAGTTCGATGGAGTGGCCATCTGCCTGACCTATGTCGATGGCCGCCTGAAGCAGGCCGTGACCCGCGGCGACGGCGTCAAAGGCGATAATGTTATAGACAACGTGCTCACCATCAAGAGCATACCCCGCACCCTGAGCGGCAGCGGCTGGCCGCAGGAATTTGAAATCCGCGGCGAGATCTTCATGCCGTTCGCGGCCTTCGAAGCCCTGAACCGGGAGAAGGAAGAGATTGGGGAGCAGCCCTTTGCCAACCCGCGCAATGCCGCCAGTGGCAGCCTCAAGCTGCAAAGCAGCGCCCAGGTGGCCGGCCGCGGACTGGACTGCGTCCTGTATCACATGCTGGGAGAGAATCTCCCTTTCAAGACTCATACAGAAGCCATCGCCGCCGCAGCCTCGTGGGGCCTGCCGACCAGCGATTTGAGCCGCATACGGCAAGGTGGCGGCCAGGTTCTGGAATTCATAAAGGAGTGGGACACAAAGCGCAAGAGCCTGCCATACGCCACCGACGGCGTAGTGATAAAGGTCAACGACCTGCAGCTGCAGAAGCGCCTGGGCTTCACGGCCAAGTCGCCCCGCTGGGCCACCGCCTACAAGTTCAAGCCGGAGCGCGCCCTGACACCCCTGCTGAGCATAGATTATCAGATAGGCCGCACCGGAGCCCTGACCCCGGTGGCAAATCTGGAGCCGGTACCCCTGTCGGGCACCGTCGTGAAGCGCGCTTCGCTGCACAACAAGGACCAGATGGACCTGCTGGACATACGTATCGGCGACTGGGTCTATGTGGAAAAGGGTGGCGAAATCATCCCGAAAATCACTGGCGTAGAGCTTAAAAAGCGGCCTGCGGATGCCCGCAAGCCCGACTTCCCCACCCTCTGCCCGGACTGCGGCACCCCGCTGGTCCGCGACGAGGACGAAGCCAAGCACTACTGCCCCAACTACAGCGGCTGCCCGACTCAGATCAAGGCCTCGTTCGTGCATTTCTGCAGCCGCGACGCCATGGACATCCTGGCCGGCGACGCCACCGTGGACCAGCTCTTCGGCAAGGGCTACATCCACGTCCTGAGCGACCTCTACCACCTGGGTCGCGAGCAGCTCCTGTCCCTTGAAGGCTGGAAGGAAAAATCCTGCGAGAACTTCCTGGCCAGTGTGGACCGCAGCCGCAGCGTGCCCTTCGACCGCGTGCTCTACGCCCTGGGCATCAGACATATAGGCAAGACCACCGCCAAGACGCTGGCCAAAGCCTTCCAGAACATAGATTCGCTCGCGGCGGCCGGTGAGGCGGCGCTGGCAGAGATAGAGGATATCGGCCCCATAGTGGCCGCATCGGTGGCGGAATGGTTCTCCCGGGAGGCCAATCGGACTCTGATAGAAGAGCTGCGTGCGGCCGGACTGCAGATGGCCGGCAGCGCCCAGCAGCGCTCATCCGACCTGCTGGAGGGCAAATCCATCGTGGTCTCCGGCGTGTTCTCCATCTCCCGCGAAGAGCTCAAAGCCCTCATCGAGGCCAACGGCGGCACCAGCCCCGGGAGCGTGAGCTCCAAGACCAGCTATCTGCTGGCCGGCGACAAGCCGGGCGAGGCCAAGGTCAAGAAGGCCGGGCAGCTCGGCATAGAAATCATAGACGAAGACACTTTCTACAAGATGATAGGCCGATGAACGACTTCTTCCAGCATATAAAAGAGACCATCGGCAAGTGGGTGGAAGCCGTCAAAAACCTCATAGAGTTTTTGACCTACGACATCTGGCGCCTTGACTTTTCCAAGCCCCAGCGCTTCAGCGAGAAGGTCACCAGGCGCATCCAGGTGGCGGTTCTGACCGCCTCCCGCTTTTTCACCGGGCGCATCGGCCGCGAGTCGGTTTTCCTGAGCTTCTACTCTGCCATGTCGCTGGTGCCGCTGGTGGCCATCGTGCTGTTCGTATCCTGGAGTTTCGGTCTGGACAAGCAGCTGATAGAGATGATACAGCCCTACCTGGGCGACAACAAGCACATTGCGGACATGGTGCTCGGCTGGGCCAACAACATCGTGAGCCAGACCCGCAGCGGCCTGTTCGGCGTGATCAGCTTTCTGGCCTTCATCTGGATAGTCATCTGGCTGATGCTCAGCATAGAAGACACGTTCAACCACATCTGGAACGTGGGCCGCAGCCGCAATTTTTTCAAGAGCCTGGGCATATATCTGCTGATTCTGATACTTATCCCCTTCGTGCTCATCTTTTTCCTCTACGGCGCGGGTTATTACACGTCCGTGGTGAGCGAGCTGAGCGAACTGGGCAAGTACGGGGTCATCAAGTTTTTCGCCTCGTCTTCTTACTGGCTCATCTTTTACGGCGCGGCGCTGCTGGTGTTCGCGCTCATGTACAAATTCATCCCTCACGTGAAGGTGCGCTTCCGCGACTGCGTCAAGGCCTCCATCTGGACGGCTTTGGCATTTGTATTGCTGCAATACCTCTACCTTGAGACGCAGATGATGGTGACCAGGATGAACGGCGTCTATGGCGCCTTCGCCGCCATCCCGCTGATGATGATTTGGCTCAACTACAGCTGGCAGATAATACTGTTTGGAGTTTACCTGACATATTCCTATGAACATATAGCCGATTTTGACCCAGACAAGGACGAGCTCTTCAGCCGCAGCCGCGACCGCAAGAGACAGCGCCGGGAGCGTCGCTCCAAGCGCCGCAAGCTCCGGGAAAAAACCGACAGCACATCAGATACAAAGCAATGAGCGGCACTTTTACAGCAGAAGACGAGCTGATAATACGGCGGGAATTTGAGCAGCTGCGGCTGGCCAGCCTCAGGCGCTGCGCCGACCAGCAGCAGTACGACCTGGTGCTAAAGGCTTTTGAGTTTGCCAACGAAGCCCACCGCAACGTGCGCCGCCGCAGCGGCGAGCCATACATAATCCACCCCATAGCGGTGGCCAGGATAGTGGTGCAGGAAATCGGCCTGGGCTGCAAATCCATCTGCGCCGCCCTGCTGCACGATGTTGTGGAGGACACCGAATACACCGCAGACGACATCCGCAGCATCTTCGGCGACAAGATAGCCAGCCTGGTGGACGGCCTGACCAAAATCAAGACCGCCCTGGACAACGACAATCTCAAGGAACAGCCCGCCAGCAGCAGCATGCAGGCCGAGAACTTCAAGCGAATACTGCTCACCCTGAACGACGACGCCCGCATCGTGCTCATAAAGCTGGCCGACCGCCTGCACAACATCCGCACGATACAGTATATGCCCGAATACAAGCGGGAAAAGATCCTGAGCGAGACGATGTACATCTTTATCCCGCTGGCGCACCGCCTGGGCCTTTACAACATCAAGAGCGAGATGGAGGATGTGTGGATGCAGTACAACGAGCCGCTGGAATACAAGCGCATAGACGGCGAGCTGGAGCGCCTGATGGACGCCAAGGGCGCCGACATAGAGAATTTCGTATCGGAGGTGGATTCCATGCTGGCCGGCAGCGGCATCAACGCCCGCATCATCAAGCGCCTCAAGAGCCCCTACTCCATCTGGCGCAAGATGCAGACCAAGCACATCCCCTTCGAGCAGATATTCGACACCTATGCGGTGCGCATAATATTCGAGGCCAAAGAAGGCTCTTCGGAGCGCGAGCAGTGCTGGCAGATTTTCTCCCAGATCACCGGCCGCTACCATTACAACCCCAACCGCGTGCGCGACTGGGTCAGCGAGCCCAAGGTGAACGGCTACGAATCGCTGCACGTGACCGTGATGTATATGGGTATGTGGATAGAGGTGCAGATACGCTCGGAGCGGATGAACTCCATCGCCGAGCGCGGCGTCGCCGCCCACTGGGCCTACAAGCAGGGCCAGCCTTCGGGTCAGGGCGACGTAAGTATGGACCGCTGGCTGAAGTATGTGCAGGAGATCCTCGAAAACCCCGACGCAAACGCCCTGCAGTTTTTGGACAATGTCCATCAGGAGCTGCTCACAAGCGAGATATATGTTTTCACCCCCACCGGCGAGAGCCGCAGCCTGCCCAAAGGCTCCACTGCGCTGGACTTCGCCTTCAGCGTCCACAGCCAGATAGGCTGCCATGCCATCGCCGCCAAGGTCAACATGAAGCTGGTGACCCTGTCCACAGTGCTGCGCAACGGCGACCAGGTAGAAATCATCACCTCCGAGAGCGCCAAGGTCAAGCGCGAGTGGCTGGAGTTCCTCAAGACATCTTCTGCCCGCGGGGCCGTGATAGACGCCCTCAAGGATATGAGCAAAGACAATGTCTCGCGCGGAATGAACATGCTGCGCGAAGAGCTCTCCAAGAGGGGCATTCAGATGCAGACCCGAGTAATACGCAAGCTGATAGACTCTTACAAGATTACCGGCGGCAAGGACGACCTGTACAACAAGATAGGCATAGGCCTGATAGACCTCGCCGACCTGGACACTGTGCTCAAGACCAACGCCAAGCAGCGCTCGGTGCAGATGTGGGGCTTCAAGCTGCTGAGCAACAACTCCAAGAAGCTGGCCGAGCAGCTCAAGGGCGAGATTGCCTACCACGCCTCCGAATGCTGCCACCCCATCCCCGGCGACAAGATAGGCGGAGTGCTCGAAGACGACGGCAGCATCACCATACACAAGACCAGCTGCCCGATGTACACCAACCTGGCCGCCACCAAGGGCGACCGCATAGTGGCTGTGCGCTGGAGCAAGCACTTCATGATGTCCTACCTGGCCCGCATCACAATCTCCGGCATAGACCGCATGGGCATCCTGCACGAAATCACCAACCAGCTGAGCAACAAGCTGGGCATCAACCTCAGGAAAATATCAATCGAGGCGCACGACGAGATATTCGAGGGCTACATAGACCTCTATGTCCACGACCGCGCCGACATAGACAATATCATATCATCCTTTGCCAAGATAAGCGGCATAGAAAAAGTTAGCAGAGCAGATATAGAATAATGAACAGAAATACCCTCATCACCGCGCTACTGATTGTGTCCACGGCCCTGTGCTGTAGTCTTGCACACTCCTGCGCCAATACCAAGGCCTCTCCCACCGGCGGCCCCAAGGACACCATTCCGCCCGTGCTGACCGGCCTGACCCCGGCTTGGGGCGACACGGCCTTCCCCCTGACCGGCGGCAGCATACGCCTCAAATTCAACGAATATACCGTGGTCAAGGACCAGGCCGGAATCCTGCTTTCCCCGCCCCACAAGAAGAAACCCAAGACCAAGGTCAAAGGCAAGGAGATAGTCGTCACCTTCCAGGATACCCTCAGGCCCAATACCACCTACACCATAGACTTCGGTAACGGACTGGCAGACAACAACGAGGGCAACCTGTTCCCCAAATTCGTGTATTCCTTCTCTACCGGCGACACCCTGGACTCCATGTATATCACCGGCACGGTGCTCGACGCAGAGAGCCTGGTGCCCGTCAAGGGCGCCTTCGTGTCGCTCTACCGCGAGTGGCGCGATTCGTCCACGATGCTGCTGCTGCCCGACGCCGCCGGCCGCACCGACGACTGGGGCTTCTTCTCCATACGCAACCTCAAGCCCGGGCCATATTGGATATATGCCTCGACCGACGAGAACAAGGACTACCTCTACAACCTGGGCGAAGAGAAGATCGGCTTCCTGGATAGCGCCATCACCCCCACGCTGGTCATGCGCGACTCCATCTACGAGCTGATGGGCTTCGACATGAAGGACACCCTCGCCTGCCAGGCGCGCAAGAGCCAGTTCGAGCTGTCGGTGTTCAAGGAGTTCTATTCCACCCAGTTCATCAAGGACAAGGGCCGCAAGGACGAGCGCTGCGGCTATGTGACCTTCGGCGCGCCGGACGTGCAGATGAGTTCGTTCCAGATTCTGGGCGTCGATTCGACCGACATCATTCTCCAGTATTCGCCCAAGCGCGACAGCTTCGTCTTCTGGCTCAACTCCAAGTATCCGCCCGAGGACAGCCTCTTCATGACCGTCTCCTACATGAAGACCGACTCCACCGGCAACCTGGCGCTCACCACCGAAAACCTGGCTGCCGCCGTGAGCAAGGAGAAGGCCGCCAAGGCCAAGACTGAAGAGGGCCGCAAGGCAGCCGAGGCCGACACCCTGACCGACCTGAAACTGACCGTCACCGACACCAATGTAGAGCAGGACGGCATTACCCTGGAGTTCTCCGTGCCCATCATCGAGATGCACATGGACTCCATAGTGCTGCTGACCACCAACACCCGCAACCAGACCGACACCAGCAGCTTCACCTTTATCCAGGACACCAGCAACATGATGCGCTACGTGCTCCAGAATACCGAAGCCTACAAGCCCGGCTATAAATACTCCCTGAGCATCCCCATGGGCACCTTCTGGGACGTTTACGGCCGCAAGAACAAGGCCGAGAAGAAGGATTTTCAGCTGCCCAACACGGAGAACCTCAACAGCCTGACCGTGAACCTCAGGGGGACTGGCGGCAAGCGCTACATCATAGAGCTCACCGACGAGGGCCGCAAGAAGGTCTTCCGCAAATACGAGGTGCTGGAAGACGGCACGTTCTACTTCCCTTATCTGTCGGACGGCAAATATGCCATACGCCTGACCGAAGACCGCAACAACAACGGCCTCTTCGACACCGGAAACCTGCTCAAATGGCAGCAGGCGGAGCGCATGAAGCTCTTCAAACTCTACGACGGCAGCACCGCTATCGAGATCAAGGAGCAGATGGAGATAACCCAGGATATTGATTTGACCACATTGTTTGAATGATGAAGCGTAAACTCATTTACATACTAGTCCTGCTGTTGCTTCCGGGCTTTGCACTGAAAGCCCAGAACGACGGCGTGGCCTTGCAGGACACGGTGTTTACCATCACCGACTACAACGCCGAACTGCCCAGCGGGGCCGACATCCTCAAGCAGGACGTAAACGTCAAGCCTGTCAAGAAGTACCACAGCTCCCACATGATAGGCGTCCGCTACGGCGTCAACTGGTCTTCTGCCCAATTCAGCCCGGACGTCATTCCCGGCAAGGTATGGTGCTTCAACAACTACGGTATAGTCTATACCTACTACAACAATCTGTGGGACATGCTCGACAACTTCGGCACCCAGGCCATGGTCCGGCTCAACCGCGAGGGTTTCACCGCAGAGTATTTCGAGGATATGAAATATACCGTCGCGGAAGTGGACCTGATGGCAAATTTCCGCTTCAACCCCAAGCCCTTCCGCATTTTCATAAACGCTGGTCCCTATGCCGGCTACCGGCTGGACAACGACCGAGAGGGCGACCAGAAATGGAACTATACCGACAACCGCTTCGACTACGGCCTGATTTTCGGTGGCGGCGCGGGCATCATGTTCGGGCCTTTCGAGTTCCACCTGGAAGCCAACTACAAGTGGGGGCTTTCCAGCTACTATCACACTTACGCCTACAGCGACGAATACTGGCTTTTTGCCTATCCCCGCATATTCATGTTCAGCGGAACACTCTACTATAAGTTTTAAATGAAATATATTTCCTGCAAAATAGGCGGTGTCACCATCGGCCACGGTCATCCCATTGCCGTACAGAGCATGTGCGACACCGACACCCTCGACATTGACGCCAGCGTGGCCCAGTGCGTGGCACTCCAAAAAGCCGGCTGCCAGATAATCCGCCTCACCACCCAGGGCCTGCGCCAGGTAGAAGCCCTCGGCCAGATAAAGTCCCGGCTGCGGGCGATGGGCATTGCCACTCCCCTTGTGGCCGACATCCACTTCAGCGCCGACGCCGCCCTGGCTGCCGCCCGGGTGGCCGACAAGGTCCGCATCAACCCCGGCAACTTCTCCCGCGACCACGCTGTGGCCATGGAAAAATTCGCCCAACTGCTCCAGGTCTGCCGCGAGTGCGGCACCGCCATCCGCATCGGGCTCAACCACGGCTCGCTGGGCGAGCGCATCACCTCCACCTGGGGCGACACTCCGCTGGGCATGGTACGGGCCGTGATGGAATGGCTGCAGGTATGCATAGACCACGATTTCTATAACCTTACCCTCTCGCTCAAGTCCAGCAACACCAAAGTGATGGCAGACGCCTACAGGCTGCTGCACAAGACCATGGCCGACGAGCTGGGAATGGTTTTTCCGCTGCACGTAGGCGTCACGGAGGCCGGTGCAGGCGACACCGGCCGCATCAAGTCCGCCGTGGGCATAGGCACTCTTCTTAGGGAAGGCATAGGCGATACGATACGCGTCTCCCTCACCGAGAATCCCGTGAACGAGATTCCCGTGGCCGCCATGCTCAGGGATTTGGCCGGCCAGAAACCCGTCGACGGAGGCAGCAGTTTCGCCCTTTCGGCCGCCACTCGCGAAGAGTTCCTGGTCAAGGCATCTTACATGATAGGCCCCGACCTGCTGGACGGCCGGCTGGACGACTTCAGCCTCAAGGCCACGGTCGCCGGCCGCGAACTGTCCCAGGCCGAAGTCGCATCTTTCAAAGACGACCTTATGCAGGCCTGCCGGCGGCGCTTCACCAAACCCGAATACATCGCCTGCCCCGGCTGCGGCCGCACCCTCTATAACATACAGAGTCTGCTGCAGCAGGTCATGGAGGCTACCAGCGAGTTTGCCGGCGTAAAGATTGCCGTGATGGGCTGCATCGTGAACGGCCCGGGCGAAATGGCCGACGCCGACTTCGGCTATGTGGGCGAAGGCGGCGGCCGCGTGACCCTCTATAAGGGTAAAACCCCGGTAATGAGGGGAATACCCCAGGAAGAAGGCGTGGAAAAACTTGTTAAACTGATAAAAGACAACATCTGATATATGAAGAGATTTGCAGCGTTGATGCTGGTCGTGGCCCTGTCGGTACTATCCGCCGGCGCCCAGACCAAGGCTCAGATTAGAGAAATGTTCCGCCCCATGTGCGACGCCATAGTGGGGCAGATTGAGCCTTCCAGCACGATGAAGGGCACTCTCACCGTAGAGAAAGTGGCGGTCAAGGGCGGCAGGCTGCAGATCCATTTCAGCCGCTACATCAGCGACCATCCCATGCGCTATGAGGACCTGGGCGCCGTAAATTCCATAATTTCGGCCAAGATGCCGGAAAAATACCGCGAATACCGCAATAAGTTCGAGGCCTACTCCAACGACACCCCGCTGGAAAAACTTGTCAGCCGCCACGCCAGCGGCATGGCCCCGGACGCAGCCGCCAAGGGAAACAGTTTTGACGCATGCGACTTTCCGCTGGTGCGCCGCATCTCCTCTGCAAACCAGCCCACAAGCGGCCTTAACGGACGCCATATAGCCCTCTGGCAGAGCCACGGCATCTATTATGACCAAAGCCAGGCTGTCTGGAAATGGCAGCGCCCGCGTCTGTTCGAAACCTGCGAAGACCTCTTCACCCAGAGCTTCGTGCTCCCCTTCCTGGTGCCCATGCTCGAAAACGCCGGGGCCTGCGTGCTGCTCCCCCGCGAGCGCGACATTCAAAGCCAGGAGCTCATTGTGGACAACGACACCAATGCGCGCGGCGGCATCTACAGCGAGGTTTCTACCCGCCATCAGTGGCAGAAAATGCCCGCCGCAGGCTTCGGCCACCACAGGGAGGTCTATCACGAAGGCGAGAATCCTTTCCTGGAGGGCAGCGCCCGCAGCGTCCTGTCGGTGAGCGACTCCAGCGACGCCTCCTCCGCACACTGGGAGCCGGAAATCGAGCAGGACGGCGAATACGCGGTATATGTGTCCTATCTCACCACCGAGGGCAGCACTTCCCAAGCCCTTTACACCGTGACCCACACCGGAGGCGAAACCTCCTTCCTGGTCAACCAGAAAATGGGCGGCTCCACCTGGATCTACCTCGGCACCTTCGGTTTTGCGCCGGGGCGTCAGGGTCAGGGCGTGACCTTGAGCAACTTTACCGGCCGCGAAGGCGAGATTGTGAGCGCCGACGCCGTCAAATTCGGCGGCGGCATGGGCAATATTGCCCGCAGTCCCTATCCCACCGACGCCGAAGGCCGCCCGCGCAAGATGGACTTTGACGTGCGCAGCGAGATCAGCGGCTATCCCCGCTGGTGCGAAGGCAGCCGCAGCTGGCTGCAATGGGCCGGGATGAACGACACCATCTATTCGCTCACCACCTTCACAGACGACTACCGCGACGATTATTCCAGCCGCGCCCGCTGGGTCAACGCCCTGCTGGGCGGCACCAGCCGCAACCCCAAAGAGCCCGGCTACAATATCCCCATAGACCTGTCCTTCGCCTTCCATTCCGACGCCGGCGTCACGCCCAACGATTCCATCGTGGGCACGCTGTCCATCTACACCAAGACCAGCGACGGCGAAGACAAGTATCCGCACGGAGGCGAGCGCACCATAGGCCGGGAGTATGCCGACATGATACAGTCACAGGTGGTGTCCGACATCCGCGCCACAATGGCTCCCGCCTGGAGCCGCCGCGGCATCTGGGACAAATCCTACCACGAGAGCCGCGTGCCGCACGTGCCGGCCATGCTGCTCGAGCTGCTGTCCCACCAGAACTTTGCCGACATGCGCTACGGCCTCAACCCCAACTTCCGCTTCGTGGCTTCCCGCGCCGTCTATAAGGGCATGCTCAAGTTCCTGGCCTACATCGGCGAGAGAGATTATGTGGTGCAGCCGCTGCCGGTGAACTCCTTCGCGGCCGAAATAGAGAAAAGCTGCGTGCGCCTGAGCTGGAAACCCACTTTAGACCCGCTGGAGCCCACCGCAGAAGCCGAGAGCTACATAGTTTACACCCGCATTACCGACCCGGACGACGTGGGGATTTATCAGGGCGAGCCCGAGGCCGGCCTGGACGGCTTTGACAACGGCACGCCCGTCGGCGACACCTTCTACAAGCTGATTATCCAGCCCGACAAGATTTACAGCTTCAAGGTGGCGGCTGTCAACGCCGGCGGCGAGAGCCTCTGCTCAGAGATTCTGTCGGTAGGTCTGACCAAGGGAAGCTCGCTGGCCAACACCATCATTGTCAACAACTTCGACCGTGTCGCCGCGCCCGCCTCCTTTGCCAGCAGCGACGGCTGCTACGCCGGCTTTGTCAACAGCATCGACGGCGGCGTGGCCTATCTGAGAGACATTTCGTTCACCGGAGAGCAATACGAATTCCGCCGCAGCGCCACCCACCTCAAGACCGAGCCGTCTTACTTTGGCGCCAGCTACGGCGACTGGGAAACCACCGCCATCGCCGGCAACAGCTTCGACTATCCGCTTATTCACGGAGCGGCGCTATTGAAGGCCGGCTGCAGCTTTACTTCAGCCTCACGCGAAGCTGTCAGCAGCGGCGCGGTGAACCTCAGGCAATACAAAATCTGCGACCTTATCTGCGGCAAGCAGGTGCGCACCCCGCAGGGCTGGCCCAACGGCAAGATACTCTACAACGTCTTTCCGGCCGGCCTGCGCACCGCCCTTTCCGAATTCACCCGTGGCGGCGGCGCACTGCTGGTGTCCGGCGCCTATATAGCCAGCGACTGTCGCGACCAGATCTATGATTTTCAGATAGACGGCAAGACCTATAAAGATGAGATCGAACCCGAGGTCAAATTCACCGAAGAGGTGCTCAAATACACCTGGATCACCAATAAGGGTGGTGCCAACGGTCAGGTGCGCACTGTCCAGAGCCCGTTCAAGTTCACCGCCGGCAGCGTATATAGCTTCTACAACCGACCCAACCAGGTGCGCTACTGCGTAGAATCGCCAGACGGCATCGCCCCCGCCAAAAATGCCTTCACCATCATGCGCTACGCCGACAGCGGCATCAGCGCCGCCGTCGCCTACCGCGGCAGCGACTACCGCTGCATCTGCCTCGGCTTCCCCCTCGAAACCCTCACCAGCCAGCGCGAATTGAACTCTCTGGTAAAAGAAGCCGTTGGGTTTTTGAAATAGCAACTAAAAAAAAGGGCGGCCCAACTTCGGGTCGCCCTTATGGCTTGAAAAAATTGTGGCTGATTAGTTGGCCTTTGCCTCTTGAGCTGCCTCGGCGATCATAGCCTCGTTGGCAGTGATGTAAACCTCCACGCGGCGGTTCTGTGCGCGGCCGGCGGCGGAGTCGTTGGAAGCGACGGGCATGTCATAGGATTTACCCTCGGACACCATGCGGGCAGCTGCAATACCCTGGGAAGCAAGGAAGTCGCGGACTGCGTTAGCGCGGTTCAGGGAAACCTTCTGGTTAGCCTCTGCACTACCTACATTGTCTGTGTGGCCCCAGATGGTGATGTCTGTCTCGGGCATGTCGGCCATCTTCTGTGCAAACTCTTTGAGAGATTTCTTGGCTGCTTCGCTCAGAGTGGATTTGTTGAAATCGAAGAGGATACCGTTGTCGAAAGTAACCTTCACCGAAGTCAGGTTGTTCACGTCGGTAACAGTCTCTACGGTTGCACCCTCGATAGCTGCAAGCTCCTCTGCTTTCTTGTCCATGCGGTCGCCGATGATGGCACCTACGCCGGTACCTACGATAGCGCCGATAGCAGAGCCGATAGCTGCACTCTTGGCATCCTTGCCCAGAAGTGCGCCTACACCTGCACCAACTGCAGCGCCGCTGCCGCCGCCGATAGCCGAACCCTTAGCGAGATTTGACCAAGTTCCGCAGCTCGACAGAATCATAGTAGCGCAAGCTGCCAGCAAAATAAATTTTTTCATTTCAGATAATAAGTTTAATTGTTAGTAAATATTCATTTAAACAATATGTGCCGCATATAACTGCAACATTCTGGTATAAATCTCATCCGGCATCCCATCGCTCTCCTTCCTCAGCCTGTGTATTAGACTCTCTTTATCGGCCAAAGTATAATATCCTTCCTCCAAAAATTCATCTCCGCCCCTTAAAATGTCCGCTGCGGCATAGTTTGCCGGCCAAAGCCGGTAAGACTTGCTGAGCCTGGAGTCCAATATGTTTGCTAATATACGGAATTTTTCGTTACGTTGTCCACTATCGGCCCTCAAAAGTTCTTCTGCAGTAAGAGGTTGCGCAAAATCCACATGCACGTGGCCCTTGCGCTGGATAAATCCCTGCACCATACTGTTGATATCCTCGCCCGGATGCTTGCGGTAGAAACCCTGCTGCTCTTTTGTAAACAGTTCCAGCGCCTTGAGCGCTCCGCAGGTCTCATATTCATAAGAAATGGTCACCGGCATAAGTTTCAGCTGCGAGAAATTCTCGTAGAAAGAACCGGTCCCGCTCATATCCAGCATCTTCAGAAGGCCCTGCTCGGTGCAGTCGCGGCCGTTTTTGGTGCGCCCGCCGCGCTGTGCAATCCACACCGAGCGGCCGCCTTTGGTAACCTTATCCCTTATATAGGCCGACAGTTGGCGCGAGGTATCGTAAACCACGCGCGGGTTGTCGCTGCGCACTACCTTTATCATGCGGTTGGCACGCATGGCCACGGCAATCTCCTCGTTGTCCAGCAGATTGTCGCCGGCGGCAATCTCGGTAGTCGGTATATTGTTAAGGAACAGCGCCAGCTGAACCAGCGCCGGGTCCAGAACTATGTCGCGGTGCGTGGATATCAGCACGAAATTGCCAATTGAACCATCGCTTTGCTTAAACCACTCCAGGCCACTGTAGCTAAGGCTGCTGTGAGTCATCTCCAGGTCCCTGAGAAGAACCTCGGATATGACCTTTGCCTGAAACTCCTCCGTGGTGCGGCAACTTGCCACCAACTGCGGCAGGTAGTCTTTAGGCTTGTCGGCATAAAGCGCCCGGCCGGCAGCGGCAATCAACTTGCTCTGCGCCAGTTTGGGCAGCGCCTGCGCCACTTCCGCATCGGTATAAGGCCTGATATCTTTGTAAATATCCTCCATTTACACTACTTCTTTAAAGTTAATGTTGCACAGCAGACCGCCAGCATAAAGCTGGAAGCCAGAGCCGGAGCCACTATGCAAAGACTGCTCATTTGGGCCTGAGCAATCTGAGGGCCGAGACTAAGGGCAAAGAAGACCAGGATGACCAATGTTGCCAAGGCGTACCACAGGCGCGGGGCAAAGAGGCTGCCCAAAAGCGCAGCCACCACGGCGACTGCCACGGGAAACATCGGCATATAATAGTCCGCACGCCCCAAAGCCAGCATGACGGCGGCAAAAACTACCAGCGCGAAGCAGGTGCCGTAGAACCAGCCCCAGGCATGGCGGGCAATTGCAGTCGAGGCGGCACTCTTGCGCAGCGCATTGGCGGTTGCAAGGCGCACGGCGCGCTTCTTTCCGACCATATAAATAGCGGCACAGGCGGCCGTTACAATCAGCAGCAGCGCGTAGTAAACAATCTTTGCCGTAAGCGGCTGCAAGGGCAGCAAGGCCACCCCATAGCCGAGCAGGAAAGCGACTGCCACCAATATGACAGCCTTGCAGGCGGTAGTGATGACACTACGGGCATAAATCTTGCCCCGTTTGAGCGCAATGCACATCTGGGCGCAACCAAGTGCAAAAGCTATTGCACACAGCAGCAGCATTAAACCTTTGTTCACCGAAAGTTTATCCAAAAAACCGAACATTCTCTGCCTTTTTAAATGAACACGCAAATATAATCAAACTACAAAGAAAATGCCTAACGACGCTTCAGAAGGGACGAATCTCCGTAACTGAGAAAGCGGAATCCATTGTCCAGGGCGAACTGATACATATCCCGCCACTGCCCCTTCAGAAGGGCGGCAATCAGCAGCAGCAGCGTACTCTTCGGCTGATGGAAATTGGTCACCAGATAGTCGGTCATGCGATATTGGAAGCCCGGCACAATAATTAACCTTGTCCTTGCGGTAATCTTGTCTAAATTATTTTTATCCAGATACCTGACTATCGCATCAACAGCCTCTTTGGCAGAGTACGAATACCCCTGGTCGCGATACGGCTCCCACTGCTGCACATCTCCCGGATCGCCCAACTCAAGGCAATGGACACCTATATAGTAAAGAGACTCCAGGGTTCTGGTGGAAGTGGTGCCGACGCAAATCACACTGCCACGGCCGAGATAGCGCGAAAGCTTTTCAAGGAAAGAGCGCGTGACCACAAAGGGCTCGCTGTGCATATTGTGCTCCGAGACATTGCGGCTTTTAACCGGCAGGAAAGTGCCGGCCCCGACATGCAGGGTGACATAATCCGTGTCTATGCCACGCTCCCGGATGCTCTGCATCACCTCAGGGGTAAAGTGCAGACCTGCGGTTGGGGCAGCCACAGAACCCTCCCAGCGGGCATAAGTCGTCTGATAACGGGTATAGTCAATATCCTCGGTCTCCCGGTTCAGGTAAGGCGGAATAGGCATGTTGCCGCACAGGCTCATCACCTGCGAGAAACTGCTGCCCCCGCTCCAGCTGAACTCCACAATGCAGGTGTTATCCAGCCTTTCGACCATGGTCGCCTTGAGGTTGAGCGCCTCGAGAGCCGCCCTGTCGGACTGGCCGCAATGGTCGGTGAGCAGGTAAACAGTGTCTTTAAAGCGCTTCAGATTGCCTACCATGCACTTGAAGCGGCAACTTGAAGTAGCCGCAAAACAAAGTTGATAGTCAGACGGTTCGTATGGCTCGAGGCAGAAGATCTCTATCACGGCGCCGCTCTCACGTCTGAAGAACAGCCTGGCCGGAATAACCTTGGTCTCATTGAACACCATCAGCGCATTTTGCGGCAGATAAGAGGCTATATTGCGGAACTGCTCCTTCTTATAGTTGCCGTCCAGATTTACCAGCAAGGCAGAATCGTCGCGATGCTCCAGTGGAAACTTCGCAATTCTGTCATCCGGCAGGGGATAATCGTAGTCGTTTATGTCGATGTCAGAGACCATATTCATTCATGTTTTACGCAAAGATACAAAATGTACCGGATTCGGGAGAAAATAGCTATTTAAAGTATTACTTTAGGTTTAGAATTGTACACATTTGTCATCGTATATTGCCCAATTGTAAATTTTACAAAAATATCAGCTGAATTACAATTGTTCGCAGCGGCAAATCCGTCATAATTGAAAAATGTGTCATAACTTTTGGTTATTACCTCCGCCATACGTATTTATAATATTGAAACCCAGTATTTTACACATTTCTATTACTGCATTTCTGCAAATTGTTATCATGGTAAATTGTAAACAAATGGCAAAAATGGGCATAACGGGGCCACCCGGCCAGCTATATCAATTGAATAGACACGGAAACTCAGATATTTACGCATTTTATCGCATCTAAAGCTCTAATGATTTTTCGCCTTTTTTGACACCCTTCGCATGACCTCTCAGCGTAAACAAATGTAATTCACATCTGTAATTTACATTATTAAACTTTGCTCATTGAATTTTGTTTACTACATTTGTAAAAATAAGTTTACAGATTTTTATGGAAGAAAGACTCAAACTTTTCCTCGCTATGGAAGGGCTCTCGCCTTCTCAATTTGCCGACAAACTCGGCATCCAGCGCTCCGGCGTGTCGCATCTTCTGTCCGGAAGGAACAAGCCGAGCTTCGAATTCATAAACAAAATGCTCCTCACCTTCCCCAAAATCAACCCGGACTGGCTCATCACCGGCACCGGCAAGGCCTACAGGGGGTTCTCCGCAGAGGCAGATCAGGCTCCAGACTACGTTCAGGACGCAGCGCAGGAAGTAGCTGAGCCATTTGAAGAATCTATTCAAGAAAGTCAAGTTAACAATCAAGAACCGGAGCTATTTGGCGAGCAACAAAAGGAGCACAATACAGTTGCCATAAAGACTCCTGCAGAGCCGAAGCCAGCCGCTGCGGACAGAGTTTTCACACCCGCCCAGGGCAAGCGCATCGCACAAATCACCATATTATATACAGACGGAACCTACGAGCTGCGAT
>CACXHG010000141.1 GCA_902767355.1 uncultured Bacteroidia bacterium | reverse complement strand
AGCCGCGTTGTGGACTGCAGCGTGGACTATTCCGACCCCATGCGGGTTACAGGGTACACCCATTCCAAAGCCTGGAACGACCGCACCATATACTATGAAATAAGCTTCAACCGGCCCTACAGCGTGGCCGCAACCCTGCCGCTGCGGGACACTGCAGAGAAGTATCCCCGCACGGTGCTGGACTTCGGCAGCAGCACGGAGCCCCTGCTGGTCAAGGCCTCCATATCCATAGAGAGCACTGACGGGGCACACTCCAACATAGAGGCAGAACTGCCCGGCTGGGATTTCGAAGCCGTAAGGTCCAAGGCCAAAGACGTCTGGAACGAGCACCTGGGCCGCATAGAGATTGAGGGCACCCAGGAGCAGAAGCGCATATTCTACACGGCCATGTATCACCTGATGATGCATCCGGGCGATATTGCCGACGCCGGGCAGAAGCCGTTCTACTCCACGCTCTCGCTCTGGGACACCTTCCGCGCGGCGCATCCGCTGTTTACCCTCATAGCCCCGGAGATAGTGCCGGGCGTGGTGAACTCCTTCATGCGCTACTACCGCCAGCAGGGCTTCCTGCCAATATGGACCCTGTGCGGCACCGACAACTACGGCATGATAGGCAACCACAGCATTCCGGTGATTGCCGACGCTTATTTCAAGGGCTTCGAAGGCATCGATATAGAGCCGCTCTACGAAGCCGTAAAGCGCTCTCTCACAGAGAATCACATTAAATACGACTGGGCGGCCTACGACTCCTGTGGCTATTTCCCCAATGACGTGGCGCTGGTAGAGAGCGTGTCCCGTACCCTGGAATGCGGCTTCGACGACTGGTGCGCGGCCCGCCTGGCCTGGGCCCTTGGCCGTGAAGAGGATGCCGCCTTCTTCTTGAAGCGCTCCGAATACTGGCGCAACGTGTTCGACCCCGAGACGCATCTGATGCGTGCCCGCAACTCCAAGGGCGAGTGGGAGACTCCCTTCGACCCCTTCCGCGTGGCGCACTGGAAGACCGGCGGTGCCTACACCGAGGGCAACGCCTGGCAATATACCTGGCACGTGCTGCAGAATCCCGAAGGCCTTATGGATGCCATGGGAGGGCGCGAGGCCTTTGTGGCCAAGCTCGACAGCCTCTTTACCCTCACGGGCGACTTCGGCGACGGCGAGGCGGTGGACGTGAGCGGCCTCATAGGCCAGTATGCCCACGGCAACGAACCCAGCCACCATGTCATATATCTCTATTCGCTTGCCGGCGAAAGGGACAAGGCCGCAGACTTGATACGCGAGGTCTGGACATCCCAGTATAAAGACGGACCCGACGGTCTGTCCGGCAACGACGACTGCGGCCAGATGAGCGCCTGGTACATCTTCTCTGCCATGGGTTTCTATCCGGTGAATCCCGCCAGCGGCGAGTATGTGCTCGGGGCCCCGCAGCTTAAAAAGATGAAAATACACCTCCCCGGCGGCAAGACCTTCACCGTGGAGGCAAGCAATATATCCCAGTCCAACCGGCGCGTGGCCGCAGTCAGCCTCAACTCAAAGCCCATAGAAGGGGCGAAGATATCCCACAGCGATATCATGGCGGGCGGCACGCTCACTTTCAGCATGCGGCAATGAAAAGACTTGCAACGATATTAGCTGCCGCAGCCCTGAGCCTTTGCGCGGCAGCCGGCAACGGAAAATATGTGAATATGTTCATGGGCACCGCCGGCGACCACGGGCAGGTATCGCCGGCCGCACAGGTGCCTTTCGGCCTGGCCAGCGTCTGCCCGGACTGCCTTGTGAAGGACCGCCACGCCGGCTATGACTTTGAGGTGCCGGCCACGAGCGGCATCTCCGTAACCCGCATGAGCGGCACCGGCGGCGACGGCACCGGCGGCAACCTGCGCATACTCCCCGCACAACCCGGCAGCAAGGTGTCCATAGTCAAGGGCAGCGAAAAAGCCGTTCCCGGCTATTATAGCGCCCGCCTGGACAACGGCGTCCGTGTAGAGCTTACAGCCACCAATCATTGTGCCCTGGAAAAGTACACATTTGAAAAAGGAGCGGACAGGGTGCTGACCGTAGATTTCAATTCTGCCATCGATCCCCGCCGCAGCGCCTGTGGCTACGAGTTGGTGGGCAACAACCATTTCAGCGGCTGGGTGCAGACCAGCACGGTATGCAATTTTGGCGCATATAAGCTCTATTTCTGCCTGGAGACCTCCGCTCCCTTCGTTGTGGAGGCTTCCGATGCCACCACCGCCATCCTTCGTTTTGATGCGGACGTGGCTCAAGTAGAGGTCCGCATAGGGCTTTCGGCTGTGGATGAAGTCCGTGCGGCAGCTGTCGTGAGCGCTATTTCCAATCTGAGTTTCAAGCGGATTCGCCAAAGGGCCGCCGCTGCCTGGGACAATATCCTGGGCAGGGTAGATGTCAGTGGCGGCAGCAGCGAGCAGCGCACGCTCTTCTACACCAGTTTCTATCGGCTGTGCCTGAGTCCCTTCGAGGCCAGCTGGGGCTCTGCCTACCGCGCCGCCGACGGCCGCCTGCGCAGCGACGGCAGCCGCACCTTCTACAGCGGCTGGAGCATGTGGGACACCTATCGCACCAAGTTCCCCATGCTGGCCCTGCTGGTACCGGGGAGGATGAAGGATATATGTCTGTCTCTCACTGATTTATATACTTGCGGGAAACGCAACTGGGCCACTATGACCGAGCCTGTGCCCACGGTGCGCACAGAGCACTCGCAGGTGACCCTGCTGGACGCCTGGAACAAGGGCATCCAGTCTGAAGAACTGCTCCAGGCCATAAAAGATGCATTTCCCTATATGGAGGCAGAAGCCGACGAGGGCCGCTCTGCCGGCGCGCGCAACGGCCTCACTCGCAACGCCCCCGACCAGAAGATGGAGACCATCTACGATTTGTGGGCCATGTCGCAGTTGGCCTCTGCCATCGGCCTGAACACCGCGGCGGACCGCTATCGGGCCGAAGCCGAAACGTTTTTCGAGCAGACCTGGAAAAAGGAGTTCATGGACATTACGCCCGACTTTGCAAAGATGCGCGGTAGCGGCATGTATCAGGGCACCCGCTGGCAGTATCGCTGGGCCATGCCGCCCTTTGCCGGCAAGATGAAGGAATGGGTGGGGGAGGAGACCCTCGCCGCCCAGCTGGAGGAATTCTTTGCCCGCAACCTGTTCAACCAGGGCAACGAGCCGGACATACAGACCCCGTTCATGTTCCATCTGTTCGGCCAGCCGCACAAGACAGACTCGCTGGTGAACGTGCTGCTGACCAGCGAAAAGATGATACACCCCTATGGCGGCAACGCCGAATTCCCCGAGCCTTTTGTCGGCCGCGCCTTCCGGAATGCCCCCGACGGCTATGCCCCGGAGATGGACGAGGACGACGGCACCATGAGCGCATGGTATATGTTCTGCCAGATGGGCTTTTACCCTGTCAGCCCCGGCAGGGCGGAGTATGCCATGTTCTCGCCCCTGTTTAAAAAGGTGGTGCTGCATCTGGACAGCGGCAAGGTAATCATTGAGCGCCGCTGCGCCCCCGCCGGCATGAGCCGCATAATGGTGGACGGCAGGCAGTTGGACGGCTTTATGATAAGCCACGAAATGCTCTGCGGAGCCAAAAGGATAATAATTGAATAAATCCTATATGAAAAAACTCTTCTGCATACTTGCCTTTGCGGCACTGCTGACACCGGCGCAAGCACGCGCTGCCGGGGGCGATTTCTCGCCTGCGGACATGGCCAACCCCCTGATGGGCACCCAGTCCCACTTCAGCTTCTCGCAGGGCAACACCTATCCCGCCATAGGCCGCCCCTGGGCTACCCATCTGTGGACACCGCAGACCGCCGCCAACAAGGACAGTTGGACCTATACCTACAACGCCTACAAGATTCGCGGCATCAAGATGACCCACCAGCCCAGCCCCTGGGTGGGCGACTACGGCCAGTTCAGCCTGATGCCGGTCACCACCGGCCCCATTACCGACGAGAATCAGCGCGAGAGCTGGTTCACCCACAAGACCGAGGTGGCCAGGCCGTATTATTACAGCGTGTATCTGGCGGAGCACGATGCCACCTTCGAGCTGACTCCCACCGAAAGGGCGGCCCGCGTGCGCATCACCTATCCCGAGCGGGAGCAGTCCTATCTGGTGGTGGACGCCTTTGAAAAGGGTCCCGCCGGCGGCAGCGAGCTGCGCATAGAGGGCAATCGCATCTACGGCGTCAGCCGCAAGATACACAACCAGTCGCTCAACAAGGCCAATCAGCTGTGGTTTGTGATAGAGAGCGACACACCTTTTACCACAGCCGAGGTCCGCACCCCCGAAGAAGGTCACGCAGTGGCACTTGTCGGCTTCAAAACCGCCCGCGGGCAGCAGGTCAACCTGCGCGCGGCCGGCTCGTTCATAAGCCAGGAGCAGGCCCTGCAGAATCTCTTGGAGGTTGAGAAAGATTTCGACACCGTCTGCAGCGAAGGCCTTAACGTGTGGAACCGCGAGCTGAGCCGCATCCGCATAGAGGGCGGCAGTGCCGACGAGCAGAAAACCTTCTACAGCTGCCTCTACCGCAGCCTGCTCTTCCCGCATGACTTCTCTGAAATCACCGCCGACGGCCGCAGGGTACACCGCAGCCCCCACGACGGGCAGCTGCACGACGGTTATCTGTTTACCGACACCGGCTTCTGGGACACCTTCCGCAGCCTCTTCCCGCTGCTGGATCTGGTGTGGCCCGCACAGGCCGCCAATATCCAGGAGGGTCTGGTGAACCACTACAAAGAGAGCGGCTTTCTGCCGGAATGGTGCTCGCCGGGCCACTGCCCGACCTGCATGATAGGCAATAACAGCGCCAGCGTGGTAGCCGAAGCCTATGTAAAGGGTCTGAGGGGCTACGATGTGGAGACTCTCTGGGAAGCTGTCAAGCACGGCGCCCACGCTGCCCTGGAAGGCACTACCGCCACCGGCCGCCTGGGCTGGGAGCAATACGACGCTCTGGGCTACGTGCCCTGCGACATCGGAATCCGCGAGAGCGCGGCCCGCACCCTGGAATATGCCTATGACGACTGGTGCATCTGGCGCCTGGGCAAAGAGTTGGGCAAGAGCGACGAGGAGCTGGCCCCCTATGCCAAGGCGGCCCTGAACTACCGCAATCTCTACCGCTCCCAGGTGGGGATGATGAGCGGCCGCAAGGCCGACGGCAGCTGGCCGGAGCCCTTCAACCCATTTAAATGGGGCGGCGACTTTACCGAGGGCAACGCCCTGCAATACACCTGGAGCGTGTTCCAGGATCCCGCCGGCCTGGCCTCTCTGATGGGCGGCTGGGAAGCCTTTGCAAAATCCCTGGATACCCTTTTCGAGCTGCCGCCCATCTACGACGACAGCTACTACGGCTTCACTATCCACGAGATACGCGAGATGCAGGTGATGAACATGGGCAACTATGCCCACGGCAACCAGCCTGCGCAGCACGTGCTCTATCTCTACAACTGGTGCGGCCAGCCCTGGAAGGCACAGGCACGCGCCCGCGAGGTGATGCGCAAGTTCTACCACAGCGGCCCAGACGGCTACTGCGGCGACGAGGACAACGGCCAGACTTCGGCCTGGTATATCTTCTCTGCCCTGGGTTTCTACCCCGTGTGCCCGGCCTCCGGCGAGTATGCCCTGGGCTCGCCGCTGTTCGACAGGGCCACCATCACCCCTCAGGGCGGCAAGAAGATAGTGGTCAGCGCCGCAGGCAATTCTGCCGATAATGTCTATGTGGACAGCTTCAGGCTGGGCGGTCGCAAGCATTCGGCCAATTATATTACCCACGACCAACTGCGCTCCGGTGCCAAGCTCAGCTTCAAGATGGCTCCTGAGCCCAACACGGTCCGTGGGACCGGCGAAAAGGACCGCCCGTACTCATTCAGCGAAAACAAATAACCAAAAAATCATATTCCACTATGAGAATCTTTAAAACCATCATTCCGGTATTTGTGGCATTGCTGCTGCTGGCGCCCGTCGGGGCATTCGCGGCCAATGTCAAAATCAGCGGCAAGGTGATTGACAGTCAGGGGGCTCCGCTGCCTGGCGTGGTCCTTGTGGGGCCGGGCAACACCCATGCCGTGACAGATCTGGACGGTAAGTTCACCCTGAGCGTGCCCGAGGGGAGCGAAGTCAAGGTGACTTGCCTGGGCTTTCTGACCCACTCCTTCAAGGCCAAGGCCAACAACAATCTGACGGTGACTCTGATGGAGGACCATGAGAGCCTCGAAGAGTCCATCGTGGTCGGCTACGGCACTCAGAAGAAGGCGGTCATCACCGGTTCGGTGACCAACGTCAGCAGCCGCCAGATCCTGACCACAACGGCCAACGACCTGGTGACCAAGCTGCAGGGCAAGGTGTCCGGCCTGAACATCCGCAACAACACGGCGACTCCCGGTGCTTACGACCACTCTATCAACATCCGCGGCTTCGGCGGCCCGCTCTATGTGATCGACGGCATCACCCGCGACGTCACGGACTTCAACAAGTTGAACCCTGAGGACATCGAGTCCATCACCGTGCTCAAGGATGCCTCTGCGGCCATCTACGGCATCAATGCCGGCAACGGCGTGCTCATAGTGACCACCAAGGCCGGCACCCAGCACGGCCAGGCGCGCTTCCAGTTCAATGCCAATATGGGTCTGTCCACGCCCACCGACCGCGTGCGCATGGCCAATGCCTACGAATATTACTGGCTGCGCAACGCCGCCAACATCAACGCCGGCGACCCGGAGTTTATCTCCCCGACCGAACTGGAGGCCTGGCGCACCGGTGATGCCACTTTCGGCGAAGACGGCGAGATTATCCAGCACCACTCCAACGACTGGTGGGACGCCACGCTCAAGAAGTTCAGCGTGCGTCAAGAGTATTCCCTCTCTGCCGACGGCGGCACCAAGGACATACAGTACTACTTCAATGTGAACTATTCCAACGACAACGGCCTTTTGAAGAGCGGCGACATCAACTACGACAAGTGGAGTTTCCGCACCGTGGTCACCGCCAAGTTGGCCCGTGATCTCAAGCTGAGCGCCAACGTGTCCGGCTACATGGACGACCGCTGGGACCCGGCTGCGGACATGTTCAACGTGTTCCGCGGGGCCATCTGCTCGCTGCCCTTCAAACCCGTCTATGCCACCTACGACATCGAGCCCTACAACGCCTGGCCTTACTACAATGGCGTCAAGGAGGGCCAGAGCTACAACCCCGTGGCCCAGTCATACATCTCCGAAGGCGGCTACCACCACTATGTGAACAACGCCATCCAGAGCGTGTTCTCGCTGAGCTACACTCCCATCTGGCTCCCCGGCCTGGAGGTCAAGGGCACGGTGTCCTTCGACAAGCGCTTCGCCCAGACCAAGATCCTGCGCCGCAACTGGAAGATGTACACCTACAATGAGCTCACCGGCACGGTGGCCAGCGAGGACTGGAACCCCAACGTGCAGAAAAAGAACAGCGACAACTACCTGCACGTGTATAACTACCAGGGCCAGATCAACTACAAGAAAGAGATAGGGCAGCATCACATAGGCGCCTCGGCCATTTTCGAGGCCATAGTGCGCAACAATGACTGGAACAGCATCAACAAGTATTTCGACTTCTTCACCAACGACGAGCTGGACTATGCGGCCGACCACGACCAGACTACCGGCGGCAACGAGGATTTCCAGCGCAAGCTGGGCATCATCGGCCGGTTCAACTACGACTATGCCGGCAAATATCTGCTGGAGGCTGCGGTGCGCCGCGACGGCAGCTACCGCTATCATCCGGACGTGCGCTGGGGTACCTTCCCGGTATTCTCCGCCGGCTGGCGTATCTCCGAGGAGAATTGGTTCAAGAACAATATCAGCTGGATAAACAACCTCAAGCTGCGCGGCAGCTGGGGTATTATGGGTGAGGATGCAGGTAATGCCTTCCAGTATATCAGCGGCTACGGAATCTCGGGCGGCGGCTGGTGGGAATATACCCCCGGAGTATCCACCAACGGTGTGGTCAGCCCCGGACTGGTGAACGAGCACCTCTCCTGGCTCAAGTCCTATATGGCCGATATAGGCGTGGACTTGGGATTCTTCGACAACAAGCTGTCCATCACGGTGGACGTCTTCCAGAAAGACAAGACCGGCCTGCTGGCCAGCCGCAATGTGGAAATTCCCAATACCTACGGCGCTTCTTTCCCTCAGGAAAACCTGAACAGCAACCGCACCAAGGGTATAGAATTCAGCTTTGACTGGCAGCACCGCTTCGGTGACTTTTTCTACAATATCCAGGGCAACGCCACCTACGGCCGCACGATGAACATGTATGTGGAGCGCAGTCCTTACGTAAGTTCCTGGAATAAGTACCGCAACGGCAACGACTACCGCTGGAACGGGCTGGGCTGGGCCTACAATATCATCGGGCAGTTCCAGAACAGGGACGAGATAGATGAGTATGCCTTATATACGCAGAATATCGGTAATAAATATGTTCAGCCGGGTGACTGGATCTTTGAAGATGTCAACGGCGACGGAGTGATAGACGGCGACGACAACCGGCCCATTACCCAGAGCCCCGGTGCCGCTCCCATCTGGAACTACGGTATGACCTTCAGCGGCAGCTGGCGCGGGCTTGACTTCAGCCTGCTGTTCCAGGGTGCCGCCGGCTTCACCGCTTACTACAGCGGCCCTTACGCCGAGATGTTCTGGCTGGGCGGCAACCTGCCGGCCTATATGATGGACTCCTGGCACCACGAGGACCTTTTCGACAGCGAGAGCGCCTGGGTGCCCGGTTTCTTCCCGGCAGTGCGCTATGGCGAGAAAGCGGGCATAAACAATGCGCCCAGCAGCTTTACCTTCAAGAACTGCTCCTACGTCCGCATCAAGAACATAGAGCTGGGTTACACCTTCCGCCAGCAGTTTTTGAAAAAGGCCCATATAGACAAGTTCCGCATCTTTGTCAATGCCAACAACGTCTATACCTTCTGCAACAAGTTCATCAAGGCCTTCGACCCCGAGAAGGTGGCCGGCCAGCAGAACCTGGGATGGAACTATCCTCTGCTGATGACCATCAATACCGGTGTTAACCTCAATTTCTAAAGCGGCTACATTATGAAAAAGATTAAATATATCCTTTACATAGCGGCAGCGGTGCTCGCCACGGCTTCCTGCAAAGGTTTCCTTGACGTACAACCCACCAACAAGGTGTCTGCCGATGCAGTGGTGTCTTCTCCCGAGGGTATCCAGGCATTCCTGGCCAACCTCTACTACAACCTGCCCATCGAGGGCTTTGACTTCACCGCAGAGAACAATCCCTGTCCCGACCAGGGTTATGCGGACGGTTTCCACTTCAACGACGGAGCTCCCAACAACTCCTGGCGCGTGGCTTACATACTTACCGACGAGGCGCTTGGCTCCGAGCTGAACGAATGTGCAGACGATAAGTACTACGCATGGTGGGGTACCGCATTCAGGCATCTGCACGACCTCAACGCTTTCGCGGACCTTATCCCTACGCTGACCAGCATAGATGAAGATACCCGCACCGAACTCATGGGTCAGGCATGGTTTATCCGCGGCATGATTTACTTTGCTCTGGCAAGGCGCTACGGCGGTCTTCCCATCATAGAGAAGGTGACGGACATCCAGCCCATTCTGGACAATCCGACCGACACTACGATCACTAATCAGATTATCAAGGACCTCAAGGTGTCCCGCTCTACTGAGGTGGAGACCTGGAACTATATCCTCAAGTGCTTCGACAATGCTGCCGAGATGCTGTCTGAAACAGACAACGGTTTCCACACCAGGGCCAACAAGTGGACGGCGCTGGCCTATAAGTCCCGCGCCAGCCTGCATGCGGCTTCGCTGGCAAAATTCTGGAACCGCGCACCCTTTACCGGCGATGCAGTGGATGCCGGCTGCGTGGGCGGCTTTACCAAGGAAGACATGGAGCGCTGGTACAAAGAGTGCCTGGAATGCAGCCGCGAACTTATCGAGTGCGGCAAATACAGCCTGTATATGCCCAACCCCTCCACTCCCGAAGAGGCGACTGAAAACTATATCCATATATTCCAGAAGCCCGAGGATGCCAGATGCGAATCCATCTTCGTGAAGGGCTACTACAAGAAGGGCCGCAAGTTCGGCACCAACCAGGACGTGTGGGGCCAGCCGGCCCAGACCGGCGGCGCCTGGCCGCATCCCGGCCGCGTGAACCCTTCGCTGGAGTTTGCAGAGAACTTTGAGAGATACGACACTCCCGGCGAGAGCGCCAAGTTCGTGACCTACGAGGGCGACGATTTCAGCTACGGCGGCTACAACGAAGGCAATGTATATCGCAAGTTCGACAATCCCCTGGACATGTTCGAGGGCAAGGACGCCCGCCTGGCGGCCATCACCATTCTGCCCGGGTCTGTCTGGCGCGACACGCTGATTGTGATTCAGTGCGGCGTGGTGGACATGCAGGGCAAAATCCACATGGACGTGGACGGCGACATGAAGGCCCAGTATATGGGTTGGGACGGCAAGGTTCACTATCAGTTCGGAGCTGCCGACAACAAGTTCTTCAGCGGATTCTGCCGCGAGCGGGGCAACAACACCCGCACCGGCTTCAGCTTCAAGAAGTATATGGACCCCAACTTCGTGTCTTCCGGCTCCGTTTGGAACGAATCCACAACCGACTGGATTGACATCCGTCTGGCCGAGATTCTGCTGGACTACGCCGAGGCCTATGCCGAGAGCGGCCTGGGCGACGCCGGCTTTGCACGCGAGTGCCTCAACCGCACCCGCCGCCGTGCCGGCCACAAGACCGACATTGACTGCACGCCCGAGAATGTCCAGCGCGAGCGTCTGGCAGAGTTGGGCTTCGAGAACGCCCATCAGTGGGACCTGGTGCGCAGGCGCGAATACCACACCGTTTTCAACAACTACCGCCGCGGTGCGCTGTCGCCGATTCTGGACCTTCGCGACGGCAAGACCTTCTTTGTGCGCGGCTATGTCCAGAAAACAAACCCCATCACATTCAAGGAGAGATTTTATTATAGAGGCATCCCTGGCTGGAATGTCAGCGGCCTCATCAAGAACCCTCAGCAATAAACCCTGTATACTATTATGAAAAAGATATTTAACTGGCTATTTGTCCTCTGCGCTTCGGCGGCCCTTACCGCCTGCCTGGGAGACAATTATCAGCAGCCCGACGCGGCTGTGTACGGTGTTGTGACCGATGCCGAAACCGGGGAACCCATTCCTCAGGATATCGGCGGCGAGGGTTCCCAGATAGAGATGATAGAACTCAACATCAACTATCCCAATCCGGATACCCGCCGCCTGAATTTCAAGACCGACGGCAGCTATCGCGACAACAACTTCTTCAAGGGCAACTACCGGGTTCAGTTCAACCTGGCCAATTTCGTGCCCGGCACGGTCACGCTCAGCAGCAAGGATTCCCAGATCACTGAAGAGACCAAGACCGAAGTGGTGGACGAAGAGACCGGGGCCACAAAAGAGGTTACCTACAAGGTGATTCACCTGGACGGTGACACCGAGATGAACATCTCCGCTATGCCCTGGTGCCGCGTCACTGTGAAAGACATACACTTCGACGAGGCCAAGCAGAGGGTGTTCGCGCAGTTCGAGGTGGAGGCTACCACTTCTGATGCTGTGAAGGAGGTCGGCCTGTTCTGCAGCGCTTCGCCCCACGTATCCTTCAGCATAAACGACTACGGTGCCAAGGCCACCAGCGCGGTTGCCGTGAACCGCAAGCTCACCGAGCCCACCCTGTTCACCATTAAGATGCCCCTGGAGGTGTTCCAGGACAGCGACAGCGGCAAAGACTACTATGTGCGCGCCGGCGCCCACACTTCTGCCACGGACGCCCGCTGGAACTATGCTCCGGCAGTCAAGATCCACATCGACATGAAGCCGGTGGAAACCAAACCGCTGGGCATGCGCTGGGATTTGTTCGACAAGAAGTATGAGGCGTACTGGCTGGAATGCAAGCATAAGAGTGTGGACCAGCTCTACTTCGACGACAAGGACTTCAAGAGCGGCGACGGCAGTTTCGTGGCCGTATCAGGTCCCGTGGTGGATGAGCCTTTCCGCTTCACCTCGTATATCATGTCCGGTGTGAATAAGCCGATAACCCCGGCATTCGACATCACCAGCATTCCCGAAGAGGGCTGTCACATGCTGCTCACCCTGTACGTTTCGGATGCGAGCAAGTTTAACTACGACGAGCAAAGCCAGATAGAGCTTAACTCTTCAGCTGACTATGACCTGGAAGAACTTGCCTGGACCTTCGGCCAGTTCCGCCTGCGCAATGGCTGGCAGACGCTCGATTTGTCCATGCCTACGGCGGCTTCCAGAATAGGTGAATTCGACCGCAAACGCATCAAATGGTTCCGCTTCTATCACAAGGATTATATAGGCAACGTTACCGTCAAGTTCGACGAAATACGCTTTTACTACAAGACCATGATAGAGGCTTGCGACAGCGAGGCTGGCTGGGTATCCGCAGGGCCGATTACCCTCGACGAGAGCGATTGCCAGGAGGGCGAAGGCAGCATCTCCACCGTCAACGGCGCCGACGGCATCCGCCTGCAGAAGACCTGGGGCGGTGAGTATCTGCCCACTACCATAGAGGGTGGTCACTTCCAGTTCTGGCTCTATGTCTCAGACGCTTCTGCCTTCAATGGCGTGAACAACCAGGTAGAGATAGGCAGTGGCGGAAAAGCCGATGTCAACGAACTCAACTGGACGCTCCCCACGCTGACAGAAGGTTGGAACAAGGTTGACCTCAAACTGGAAGATGCCCGCAGCGTGGGCGGTGAATTCAATCCGAAGGCCATGAACTGGTTCCGCATCTACAGCGGCGCCAGCGGTGCTGCCGGCAGCGTCACTGTCAAGGTCGATCGCCTGCGTTTCTACAAAGAAGGGGTGGATATGAAGCTGGCGGATTTTGAAAATTGATAACAAATAACTATCATTATACAATAATTCACTAATCAATCTTTTTAACCTATGAAAAAAGTTTTATTAGCATTATGCGCAGTCGCTGCTCTTCTGGCAGCCTGCACGCCCAAGGATGTGCTGCCTTCGAGCATCACGCTCAACAAGACAGCCATCACTCTGGAAGAGGGCGGCAGCTTCAATCTCCAGGCTATCGTGAACCCTTCTGATGCCACCAACAAAGAGCTCACATGGTCTTCTTCTGCAGATGCTGTGGCTACCGTAGATCAGACCGGTAAAGTAGTGGCAGTGAAAGAAGGCAAGGCTACCATCACCGCCACCGCCAAGGCGGCTTCTGGCGTGAAAGGTACCTGCGAGGTGACAGTAAGTGCCAAGGCTATCCCCGTAACGGCAGTCCAGCTTTCAGAGAGCGACCCCGTTACCCTTGCTCCTGAAGAGACCCTGCAACTGAGTGCAGTCCTCACCCCGAGCAATGCCACCGACAACGCCGTTACCTGGGAGTCGGACAATACAACTGTGGCTACAGTGGATGCAAACGGCAAGGTCACTGCCGTCAAAGGCGGTGTGGCTTATATTACTGCCAAGGTGGGCGGCATCACCAGCGACGCCCTTATGGTGACAGTGGTCGAGCCTCAGCCTATGTTTGTAAGATATCCTTATTGCCTGATTCGCACCGGCAACAGCTTTAAACCGCAGGTGTGGTATGGTACAGGCTGGACAGACCGCGACAAGGACAACGAGCCTGTTGTGACCTGGACTTCCAGCAATACCGCCGTGGCTTCTCCCGAAGATGGCAATGTGATCAGGGCCATCGGCCCCGGTGTCGCAACCATTACCGGTACGGATGTGGGCGGCGGCAAGGTCTCCTTCGAGATGCATGTAGAAGACCGTCCTGACAGGCAATACGATGATTATCTGCCTGGTATCTCCCTGCTCAACTGCCATGACGGCTCCGGTGGATGGGAATGCTCCAACAGCGAATATGCCCTTACTGACGGATATGTAGAAGGCACCCAGTGTATGGGGGCAACCGGCATAACCGGTTATAAGATAGCAAATATCCTGTTCAAGAAGAGAGTAGATGTCACGTCAGTGCCTAATCCGGCCCTCTTCATAAGGATATATATAGATGATATATCCAAGTTTGTGACTGCCGTTGTCGGCGACGAACCGTTCATCGAGCTCTCGGCAGAAGAGAAACTCGATGTTTTCTCCTATGATGAGCATAGGCTCTTGTGGAGACTCAAAGACCTCTTTACCAATATGGATGTGACCGAGCCTTCTGCAAAGCAGACTTTGCACTCTGGCTGGAACAACATCGTGCTGCCTTTTGACAGGGCTGTACAGAACAAGTT
>CACXHG010000140.1 GCA_902767355.1 uncultured Bacteroidia bacterium | reverse complement strand
TTCGTCTAACGGTTAGGACAAGAGATTCTCAATCTCTAAATAGGAGTTCGATTCTCCTATCGACTACCAAAACCCAAGCTGCCCAATATTTGGGGCAGCTTTTTTATTTCAGAGATATGAGCAAAGTAAGAGTGCGTTTTGCGCCCAGCCCCACAGGTGCCCTCCACATCGGAGGTGTCCGTACAGCCCTTTACAACTACCTGTTTGCACGTCACAACGGCGGCGATTTTATTCTCAGGATAGAGGATACCGACAGCCAGCGCTTTGTGCCCGGAGCAGAGGAATATATAATAGAGGCGCTTGCATGGTGCGGCATCAAGGTCGATGAAGGTGTCGGCGTGGGCGGCCCGCATGCTCCTTACCGCCAGAGCGAGCGTCGCGAGATATATCTCAAATATGCGCTGCAGCTGGTAGAGAGCGGCAATGCCTATTATGCTTTCGACACTGCTGAAGAGCTTGCCGCCCTTCGTAGCGAATGCGAGAGCCGCGGCGAGACCTTCTCTTATGACGCCAAGAGTCGCGGCAGTCTCAAGAACTCCCTGTCTCTGTCTTCCGAGGAGGTAAAGCGCCGCATAGATGCCGGCGAACACTGGGTGATCCGCTTCAAGATGCCCGAAAACGAAGATGTGGAGATGGACGACATCATCCGTGGCCATATAACGATAAATACTTCCACTCTGGACGACAAGGTGCTCTACAAATCGGCGGATGCGCTGCCGACCTACCACCTGGCCAACATTGTGGACGACCATCTGATGGAAATCTCCCACGTGATTCGCGGGGAGGAATGGCTGCCTTCGCTGCCGCTGCACTTCCTTCTCTATCGCGCCTTCGGCTGGACCGACACGCAGCCCCTGTTTGCGCATCTGCCGCTGCTGCTCAAGCCTCAGGGCCAGGGCAAGCTGAGCAAGCGCGACGGCGACAAGTTCGGCTTCCCGGTGTTCCCCCTGGAATGGCATGCTCCCGACGGTGAGGTCTCCATGGGCTATCGCGAGAGCGGCTATCTGCCCGGCGCCTTTGTGAATATGCTGGCCCTGCTGGGCTGGAATCCCGGCACCGAGCAGGAGATTTTCTCCATGGAAGAGCTCTGCGAGCAATTCTCGCTGGACAAGGTGAGCAAGTCGGGCGCCCGTTTCAGCCCCGACAAGGCAAAGTGGTTCAACGCCCAGTATATGCGCTCCGCCAGCGACCAGTTCCTGGCCACGCTGCTGCTGCCCCAGCTCAAGGCTGTCGGCATTGACACAACTCAGGAGCGCGCGGCTGACGCCGTTGCCATAATCAAGGAGAGGGCGACCTTCCCCAAGGATCTGCTGGATCTGACCATTTATATGTTCCGCGCCCCGCAGTCATACGACGAAAAGAGCGTGAACAAGTTCTGGAAGGCGGAGAACGTGGGCTACATCAAGGAACTTCGCGGCATCTTTGCAGAACTGGAAGTGTTGGAAAAAGAGAGCGCAGAGCACATCGTTCGGGAGTGGATAGAGGCCGGCGGCCTGCCCATGGGCAAGATAATGAACTGCCTGCGTATCGCAATAATGGGGATAGGGCAGGGGCCTGACATCTTCTCTATATGCGAATTCATCGGCAAAGGCGAAACCCTTGCCCGCATAGATGCGGCGCTTGCCAATATCGCACTGGCCTAGATTACTTTAACCAGATCTTCGTAGTACCGCTTGCTGATAGGGATGGGCGGCAGTTCGGGCGTATCCAACTCCGCCACGATGATGTTCTCCTTATCCTTCCTGAGGGCCTTGATGTGCACCGGATTGACGAAGTAAGAGCGGTGACAGCGCAGGATGCCGTTCGCCAGGCATATCTCCTCTATATTCTTCATGGATGAACGCATCTCGTACATCTTTTTCTTGCCGGCTTCCATATAGTGGATGGTGATGTAGTTCTCGTCGGCTTTGATGTAGAGTATGTTTTCGGCGGCCACGACAAACTTCAGGCTGTGGCGGCTGTCGTAGAAATGCAGTTTGGATTCCTGATGCGCACCGTCGTCGTCGGCTTCCTTGACGGCATTCAGGCTGAGCAGCTGCTCCAGGAACAGGTAGGGGAACATGAGTATCAGGGCCAGAAAGCCGAAGGCGCGTACGAGCACTTCCAGATACTGGAGGTTATAGTCCCCGATCAGGGAGACGTACAGAGCTACGAAGAAAGAGCTGAGCACGACTTCCCCGGCGCACCATATCCTGTACCAGGTTATTGAGATATGGTTTATGGCGCGCGAAAAATAGAGCGTAAGCCTGGAGGCGACCATCACCAGCAGGATTATGCACATTATCATCGCTATGTTGAAAGAGTACGACGCCTTGCTGGTGTTGAGCCATGTGTCCATGTTGAAAGGCTTGTAGAGCGCTGCGAACACCAGGAAGAAAAAGGGTATGATGCTGAAATAAAGCACCTGGGTCAGGAAGCGCTTGAAGGTCTTCGGCAGGCTTTTCTGAGGTATCTGGACTTGCATCTGAGTGTCTTTTCGGGGCCTGTGACGAAACTGCCGCAGGCGGTTATTTCGTCACAAAGATATCTAATTCGTCACAGTTTCGCAATTTAAGACCGTTTGCAATAAAGAAGCCGCCCAAAACTATGGACGGCTTCGCATGCAGATTATGTGGATGGAGATTTAGAAAGTGACAGTCTGTTCTGCCACTTCTATGAAGTCGACAACCCGGAGAATGAAGTTCAGGTCGCTGGTGGTAAGGTCCTGGTCGTCTTCCAGGTCGTCGCCACCTATGTCACCGGGGTCGGTAGGGTCGGGGTCATTGCCGTCGTCCGGAATGCCGGCACGGGTGATGGTAATGTCATATTCGTAGCTGTGGTTGCGCTTCACGCCATAGTGGCTGTCGCCCGCAACGAAGGCCGAAGAGTTCCAGACATTGCCGTTGTTAACCGGCAGCGACCAATAGTAGGTGTGGCCGTCTATCGACGCCCTTACGCAAAGACGGATGGCGCCGCTGCCGCTGACAGCCGCAGAGGTCTCGCGGCCATAGCAGTAGAAGTGATGGCCGCTGGCGTCGCTGCTGCCGTCTGCCATGGTGCCCAGCAGGTCATAGACTTCAAAGGATGCCTGGTTGCCGGCGAATAGACCGGAGGCGTAGGAAGTGCCGCAAACACCAGAGTAAGATTGGCTTATGGGGTAATTCTTAAGATAGACCTCCACGTTGCTCACGCTTTTGCCGGCCAGGGCTCCGCCCAGCTGGAATTTGAGGCTGTTGACGCTGATTTTGCTCACCAGGCGCGTTACCGGAATGGTAATCACATTGGTGTTTTCTGTGATAATCTCGTCTTTATCGCCAATCATTACCATGTCGGAGAGGTCCTCGCTGCCGAGTTGCGAAACCAGATTCAGGATAGAAGCCGGGGTGCTTACGGCGGTGAAGTTGAATTCCGAATTGGGATTGACGACGGCGATGAAACGCCGGTTGCCCGGGGTCACCTTGATGCTGCCGCTGCTGCCGGCCACAGCCACGCTGCCATCGATGCGGTTGCCGTCAAAGGCGAATACGTAGGCTGTGTTGATGGCGGTTTCGTTTATTCCGCCCACAGCCTTGGTGGCATTGCCGAGAGAGAAGTTCACGGTTACCGCTTCACTTTCCAGACCGGTCTGCTGCCGGTCGATGTCGCTGCACGAGCTCAGCAGAATTCCCGCCGCCAGTGCCACAAACAAAATGTTTTTCTTCATTGATTTGTTGTTTTTAAATTGTTAGTAATAAGGGGAATATGTAGCTAAATCTACTCGTAGTAAATATATCGCGCGCCTTCGGTGCACCAGCCGCTGGGCAGCAAGTTGCCCTCGTTGTCAAAGTCAAAGCTGAAGGAGCGGATGTCCTGCATGTGCACATATAGGTTTTTTGTGTACCAGCTGTAGCTGAAGCCGCCCTGGGCCAGATCGCCGTTGGAATCGTAAGAAGCCGGATAAAAGTATTCCGCAACCAGAGTATTGTCTCCGCTGGAGCGTATTATGCGTATGGTTACCTTGATATTGTCCGGCTGCACCTGACTTGAGAAGGAGGCGTCTATGTGCTCGCGGACCATGGTGTTGATTTCAACTTCGTAGTAATGCTGGCTCCATTCGTATATTATAGTAGTCAGATTTACAGTCTTTGAAACAGGGTTGTTAAAATCGTCGTCAAATTCTCCCCTGAGCCAATAGGACAGCTGTCCGTTCAGAGTGCTCTCGCCTTTGAGGCGGACCGCATCTGTGCTGGCGGTGAGATTGGCGTTGCCTGTGCTGAAGACTATTCTGCCGCGAAGGTCCACCAGGGGCGATGAATAGCAAGTTATGCCGGCCGCTATCGGAGTGTCGCCGCTATCGCCATATTTCTTGACCAGCCGGTCTATGCCGCTAACCGTGAATATGTCCTGCGGGGCTATTACTTCTCCTTCAGACGAGAATGTCACCGTCTCTCCGCTTGCCGGATCCTGCCATTTGAGCAGCAGTTCCAGGGCGATGCCATAGGCCGGAGCCGTCAGGGTTCCGTCTGCGATGACCCATTCCCCGTCTATATTATCTATTGTCGCCAGGGCCTCGCTTCCGCTGAGGGTCAGAGTGCCGCCGTTTTCGTATGTGACTGTCACGCAGAAATCATCTACGCTGCTCGAGGTGCCCAGCACCCATTCGCTTTCGCTCAGATAGTTAGGCCTTATGCTTACTGGCCTGGAAGGTTCCAGTACAGTTATGGTGCTGGCGCCGAAAACCCCGCTGCCATCGGTGGCAGTGGCCTTGATTATGGCCTGTCCCGGGGAGTGGGCGCTCACCGTGCCGTCCGAATCGACGCTTGCCACAGCCGGATTGCTGCTGCTCCAGCTCACCAGCTGGCTCACGCTTGACGGCAGCACCGTGGCGGTCAGGGTATAGCTGCCTGAAGGCCTTGGAAAGGTGTATTGGGGCGGATCCACAATCACCGCGGTGGCATAGGGGACAAGCTCGCTGTCTACCCGCCAGCTGACTTCGTCCACACCTTCGTCGCTGAGCATCAGCACGATGTGATAGTGGTGGTTGCGCACCACGCTGAAGTCTGTGGTGTTGTTCTCTCCGAGATAAAAGCGGTAAGTAAAGTCGCCGTGCCGAGGGTTGTCGCTCAGTGGGTCGTTGTATTGCCCGGAGAGTTCTACATAGCTGCAGATGCTCTCATAGACGCTGCCGGCGCTGAAAACCTTGCCGCTGCAAGTGGTATTGTCCGGCAGCAGCACGCCCTGTTTGTTCTCGAACAGATAGAAGCCGACCGGGTCGCCGCTGTTGAAAGTGGCCAGTTCGCTGCTGCTGGCACTGTCGCTGTCCTGCACGCATTCCGCTGCGCTGCTGGCCGCGCTGCTGCCGAATAGGCCCACTTTTGTAGGGCTGTTCTTGAGGGCGACGGACTGGATGTCGATAGATGAATTCTCAAGCGCCGACTTGTCTATGCGTATGGTTACCAGCGCCACGCACCTTGTAAGGTCTATGCAGATGCTCATGCCGTCGCTTATGGTCAGAAGGGGAGTGCACCCGCTCATGGGCACTGCCCCGAACTCGTTTATGATGCCGTCGTAGGCGGACACTGTGTATTGGTAATTCTTCAACCCGCTTTCTCTGGCGAATCGGGCATCGGTGCTGATATCGCCTATGTTGCACACACAGTAAAACCTGTATCCGGCCGAAGGGGTGTATCTCATGCTGAGCCTTGTCACCGGTCCGTCGGCCTCGTACTGGGACGCGACAAGACTGCCTTCGGCATCATAGACCATGATGTTGCAGTTGGAGATAAAAGCGTCGTTGACGCTCAGGGTTTTGCCCAGAGGGCCGTTGTACACGAAGTTTACGGTGGACACTTGCCCGGGCCCGAACTTGTCATGGTCGCTGCAGCAGACCAGCAGCAAGGCGGCCGTTATAATGCAGAGTAGTTTTTTCATTATTTTGCTTTTGTTTAATAGGTTACCTCTATTACACCGTGCTTTTCCCAGTCCGAGACCTGGATGGTTATGAAGATTGACTCCGAGCCAAGGACAAGGTCTATCACGATCGGGTTCTGATTGCTGAGGGATATGTCCTCGCCCATTTCCAGCAACATTTCGCCCAGGGGATACTCTGCGCTGCGGCTGCGTCCGTCGTAAGTGTAATTCAGCTCCAGTCGGGCTTTTGTGGCGCTTTGCTGCGTAAAGAGCAGGGCCTTGTAGCAGTAGAACGCGGCGCCGCCCTCGGGAGAGACTACAAGCTGCGGATATGTCCTGGCCAGGTCGCCCACGGCGTCGCCATTGAAGCTGAAGGCAGCGCCAACCTGTTCCAGCACGGGCTCCAGATGGCTTATGCCCTCTGTCTTGCCGCGTACAAAGATGGTCACCGGGATATGCTCGCGCTCCGGCACAACTGACACAAAAACATCTTCGCAACGCGTCTGGATGGGCCGGTAAAAGCTCCAGAGGCTGTCAGATGGCTGGGTGGGGGAGATGGTCCTGCCACGGCGGTCTATAATGGATCCGGCCAGGTTGCCCCAGGCGCAGAAGTCAAACTCGGACTTGTTGACCTGGAGTATGAGCGTGTCGCCAAAGTAAGATTTGTCCACGGCTTTCCACTCGGTGCTTCCTCCCAGCTCTGCCAGCATTAAATCCATTTTGTGTATGTAGTTCTTATCTACCTGGCTCAGGTCCAGGTGCAGGTTGCAGGGGCACCCGCTGCGGTTCTCCTTTATGCAGGAGGCCGTGCCCAGCAGCATGACTGCCGCAAACAGTGCTTCCAGATGCCTCATAGCCTATAGTTTTATCATAATTGACACCAGCGCATCGCATGGGAATGCGGCCAGTCCGCGCTTTCTGCCGGTGATGCGCCCGCAGCGGGCAGCGGCGTAACAGGTGGTGCGATGGAAGGCGACGGCGGCGCCTGCTCCAAGCGTGAGGGCCGTGTTGTCTCCCAAAGGGATATTATAGCCGCCGCTTACCCCCAGGCCGGCCAGCTCCCCCTCGAAGCAGCCGGAACCGAATATGTTGGCCACATTATACACCGCCCCGAGCAGTTTTGCGCCGGCAAACCATCCCTCCCAAAGCGTGTCAAACCAGTATCTGGCCCCGAGATGGGCTTCGGCCTGCCGCAGTTGGAACTGCGCCGGAGTGCCGCTTTTATAGGTGAAAGGATTGTACTTTGCCCCTGCCAGAAGCGTCCACTGCCGGCTCAGGGCGTAATCCACCTGGGCGTTGATTGTCCCAAGCGCGGCCCAGGTGGGGATATTGGTGGAGACGGCCCACCTGGCCGGGGCATCCTGCGCAGCTGCATCAAGCGGAAATGCGGTTGCCAGCAGTGCGATTGCGATAAATAGATTTCTCATTGTCTTACAAATGTTTTCGAGGGCAAAATTATGGCGCCAGATACCCTCGAAACGGAAAATTTCGCAGAATCGCCTGAGGTCTTTCTGTTTTCGAAATCAAATAATTGCTAAATTCGCGCTGCTAAAAAATTGACGATTATGAAAACGACTCCGATACTGTTGCTGACCGGCTATCTGGGCAGCGGCAAAACCACTTTGGTAAACCGTATTCTGGCAAACAAAAAAGGAATCAAGTTTGCCGTCATCGTGAACGATATAGGAGAGGTGAATATCGACGCCGACCTCATTGCCAAGGGCGGCATTGTAGGCAAGAAAGACGAGAGTCTGGTGGCCCTGCAGAACGGCTGCATCTGCTGTACTCTCAAGATGGACCTGGTGGAGCAGATTGCATCGCTGGTGGACCAGCAGATTTTTGATTACATCGTGATTGAGGCCAGCGGCATCTGCGAGCCGGCCCCCATCGCCCAGACTATCTGCTCGATACCCTCGCTCGGCCCCCGATACAACAAAAACGGCAGCTGCTATCTGGACAGCATCGTTTCGGTGGTGGACGCCCTGCGACTTAAGGACGAGTTCGAACTCGGACAGGCCCTGCAGCGCGATAATATAGAAGACGACGACATCGAGAATCTGCTTATCCAGCAGATAGAGTTCTGCAACATCATCCTGCTCAACAAGGCTAGCGAACTGACACCCACCGAACTCGGGAAGGTCAAGGCGATAGTGCGCGCCATACAGCCTACTGCAGAGATCATAGAGTGCGACTATGCCGATGTGGACCTGGATAAGATCATAGGCACCCACGCTTTCAACTTTGAGAAGGCGGCCACCTCGGCGGCATGGGTCCGCGAGCTGGAGGGCGGAGAAGAAGAGCTTGAGAATGAAGAAGAAGGTGAGACCGACGAATATAACATCGGCACCTTTGTCTATTATCGCCGCCTGCCTTTTGACATGAACCGCTTCGACTGGTTCGTGTCCCGCAACCTGACGCGCAACATAATCCGCGCCAAGGGTATATGCTGGTTTGCAGACGACAACGACATGAGCTACGTGTTCGAGAGCGCCGGCCGCGAGAAAAAGCTCACTGAAGCCGGGTATTGGTATGCAACCGCCCCCAAGGAAGATTTGGAGCGTATCGCCGCCCAGGATCCAAGTTTTCAGAAAGACTGGGACGAGAAGGTGGGCGACCGCATGCAAAAAATTGTTTTTATAGGCCAGAACCTGGATAAAGAAAAAATTGCAAAAGATTTGGATTTCTGCCTTGTTGTTAATTAAATAATTGTTTTATAAATTTGTCCTAACAGACATTTTTAAAAACAACTAAAATGGGTAAATTCGTAATCACACTCCGTAAAAACGGTGATCCGCAGTTCGTTCTCAAAGCTTCGAACGGCCGCGTTATCCTTGCCAGCCAAGGCTACAAATCAAAAAAATCCTGCCTGGAAGGCATTGAGTCAGTTAAAAAGAATGGTCCCCTCGAAGAGCGTTTCGAGCGTCTCGTTGCCAAGAACGGCCAGCCTTACTTCAACCTCAAGGCTTCCAATGGCCAGGTTATCGGCTCCAGCGAGATGTACTCCAGCGCTTCTGCAATGGAGAAAGGCATCGAGTCTGTAAAGAAGAACGCTGCCGACGCTGCTGTTGAGGACCTGTCTGAATAGGCATCCGTCAATAGCGCAAAAGAGGCGTGGGGATTTCCCCGCGCCTCTTTTATTGTATGTCTGTCATGACGGATTAAAGCTCTGAATATCTGGGCGAGAAGGTGTCTCCCAATGCAGGGTTGCCGCTGTCCAGGCCCTTCTTGAGCCAGCGCACGCGCTGCTGGGCGGTGCCGTGGGTAAAGGCGTCGGGCACTGTGTAGCCGTAGGAATTCTTTTGCAGGATATCGTCGCCTATGGCATTTGCGCAGCGTATGCCTTCTTCAATGTCGCCTTCTTCCAGCGAGCCGAAGCGCTTGTTGTCGTAGTGAGCCCAGATGCCGGCGTAGAAATCGGCCTGAAGCTCCAGCCGCACGCTGAGCTGGTTGGCTGCCTTTTCGTTGGAGCGGGCGCGCTTCTGGTTGACCTGGTCCAGGGTGCCCAGCAGGTGCTGCACGTGGTGTCCGACTTCGTGGGCTATGACGTAGGCCCAGGCAAAGTCGCCGGTGGTGCCGAACTGCTGTTTCATTGTCTTGAAGAACGACAGGTCAAGGTATATGCATTGGTCTGCACTGCAGTAGAACGGGCCGGTGGAAGCGGTTGCGCCGCCGCAGCCCGACTGGACGCTGCCGTTGAAGAGCACAAGCTTGGGCGCAGTGTAGGTCAGGCCGTTCTGCTTGAAGATTGCGCTCCAGATATCCTCGGTCCCGGCAAGTATGGTCACCGAGAAGTCGTACAGCTGCTGATCTTCAGTCGATTCTACATAGCCGCTGTCCTGAGTGGTCGTGAGCGAACCGTCGTCGATATAGCTGAGAACCTGTGATGGATCCTGCCCTGTGAGGAGCATGATCAAGCCGACTATTATCAGGCCGCCAAGGCCTATTCCACCAGCCGCGGCAGCGCCTCCGCGGCGCCTGTCTTCGACATTGGTGCTTTTTCTTCTTCCTTCGAGTTGCATAGTTATTTGCTGATTTTGGATTTAATTATACGCAAATATATAAATAATAATTGATACCGTCCGCCGCTTAATTGACCCCTTCGGGCAGAAAACATCGCAGGTTTTTGTTACATTTGCGCTGCTATAATAATGACAAATAGATAATGATACATAATTTTACACCCGCCGACAGTTTTATCAGAAGGTTCGAAAAGTCGGTTAAAAGCTATTGGGAAAAACCTGCGCTGGACGATTATCGCCGCAGCAGCCTGACCTATGGCCAGCTGGCTGCGGAAATAGAGAAGACCATTCTTTTGTGGCGTGCTGCCGGTTTAAAAAAGGGGGACAAGGTGGCCATCAATGCCCGCAGCAGCGCCGCCTGGGCCAAGGTCTTTATGTCGGCCCAGATGGGCGAATATGTATCGGTGCTGATTTTCAACGGCTTTACGCCGGCCGATACCGCCGGTTTGGTAAATCACTCTGAATCCAGCATCCTCTACACCGAGAAAGCCATTTTCTCCAAGATGGATTTTGACTCGATGCCGACTCTGATGGCGGCAATCGACACAAATACCGGAGAACTTCTTTCTGCCCGCGGCAACTTTGCCGACGTCTATTCGCGCCGCGAGGAGGTTTTTGCCCAGGCGCATCCGGACGGGCTCAGGAAAGAAGACGTGCGTTATCCTGACGTTCCGCTGGACAGCCTGGCCGCAATTATGTACACCTCCGGCTCCACCGGCAATCCCAAGGGCGTGATGCTCACGAACCTGAATTTTACGGCCAATGTGTTTATGACCGAGCGTCATTTCCCGTATCACACAGGCGATAATTATGTGAGCGTATTGCCGTATTCCCACATTTTCGGAATGGTCTATGATATGCTGGAGCCACTGTGCTACGGTATGCACCTGGTGGTGTTGGGCCTGCCCCCGATTCCGGCCAATTTAATACCAGCCCTCGATGAATATAAGCCGCACGTTTTCTTCTCGGTGCCCCTGATTCTGACCAAGATGCTGGAGGCGACCATAGGCGAATATGTCCATAGCGACGAAGGGCGTGAAAAACTTGAAAATTGGGAGAATCATCCCGACTTCTGCAAGAAGCTCTCGGATATTTTCTTAAAAGCTATGGGTGGCGAGATAGAGCTGTTTGTCACCGGCGGCGCGGCCATCCCCGAGGATTTGGAAAAACTCTTCGTAGAAAAGCTCAAGCTGCCCTTTGTCACCGGCTACGGTATGACCGAAGCGGCACCGTCTATCTGCCTGGGCGAATACGGGGACTATCAGTTGCACGAGTGCGGCAAGTATGTAGATGAAATACTTGACCTTAAGATAGATTCGGCCGACGGCGAGACCATTCCCGGCGAAATCCTTATCAAAGGCCCGGCCGTGTTCAAGGGCTACTACAAAAACGAGCAGGCCACCCGCGCGGCTTTCACCCCCGACGGTTGGTTCCATACCGGCGATATGGCCACTATGGACAGCCGCCACAGCGTGTTTATTGTGGGCCGGTGCAAGAATATGATATTGTCTTCCAACGGACAGAACATCTTCCCCGAAGAAATCGAGGTGATTTTGAACCAGCTGCCCTATGTGGCGGAATCGATTGTGGTGCCCGGCGACAACCGCCTGGTGGCCATCATAGTTCCCAAGAGCGATGCTGTGGCCAACGACAATATTTCTGCCGAGACGCTCAACAATATAATGCATAAGAACATCGAGCGGCTCAACAGCCAGATTCCGGCCTACTGTGCGGTTTCTTCATTCAAACTGCATTACGAACCCTTTGCCAAGACGCCGAAGGGCAGCATTAAACGATTTATGTACACAGAATAATATGAAAAGAAGAGTTGTGATAACCGGTACGGGCGTGATATCGCCCATCGGTAATACTACAAAAGAGTTTTGGGAGAATGCGCTGGCCGGGCGCCTTGGCCTGGCCCCCATTGTCGGCTTCGACGATTTTGAGCTGCCGGTGCGCATAGTCGGTCAGGTAAAGGATTTCGATCCCGCGGCCGCCGGCCTCAGCAAAATAGAAATCCGCCGCAACGATCCCTTCAGCCGCTTTGCCCTGGCCGCTGCCATAGAGGCCATGACCCAGAGCGGGCTTGTCAGCGGCGAAAATATAGCCCCGGAACGCCTGGGCGTATATCTTGGCAGCGGCATCGGTGGCCTCAAAGTGTTTATAGAGCAGACAAAACTGCTCTTTGATGAAGGGGCGGGCCGCATCTCGCCGCTCTTTGTGCCCACGATGATTTCCAACATAGCCGCCGGCAACATTGCCATACGCTTCCAGGCTCAGGGCCCTTGCAACAACATAGTGACCGCCTGCGCCACCGGCACCAACAATATAGGCGAAGCCTACCGCGCCATAGCGTGCGGTGCGGCTGACGCCATCATCAGCGGTGGAGCCGAGGCGGCCATCCATCCGCTCACGATCGGCGGCTTTGCCAATGCCAGGGCGCTCTCTACGGAAGAGGATCCCACAAGGGCTTCCATCCCCTTTGACAAAGACCGCAAGGGCTTCGTGCTGGCAGAAGGCGCCGCCGTGCTGGTTCTGGAAGAGCTGGAGCACGCCCTCGGCCGCGGCGCAACTCCGCTTGCAGAAATCTGCGGCTACGGAGTCACCTGCGACGCCCACCACGCCACAGCCCCGGCTCCCGACGGCAAGATGGCTTCCCTGGCCATGAAGATGGCTCTCGAAGAGGCCGGCTACAATGCCGACAAAGATTCACTGTATATCAATGCCCACGGCACCGGAACCATCCTCAACGACAAGAGCGAAACCGCTGCCATCAAGATGACTCTCGGCGAGACTGCCTACAAGGTGCCGGTGAGCTCCACCAAATCCATGACCGGCCACATGATAGCCGCAACCGGCGCCGCAGAGGCGGTAGCCTGCGTAAAGGCGCTTCAGGACGGCATACTTCCGCCCACCATCGGGCTGCGCACTCCCGATCCGGAATGCGACCTGGACTATGTGCCCAATCAGGCCCGCAAGAGCGATATCAACATCGCCCTCAGCAACTCGCTTGGCTTTGGCGGCCACAATGTTTGCATAGCAGTCAGGAAATATCAGGCATAACAATATGAACAGAGAAGAACTTAAAACCATACTTCCTCACCGCGAGCCCATGCTGCTGGTAGACGAATCCGTCCTGGAGGGAGAGTACGCCAATGCCAAATACACTGTCCGCGGCAGCGAGTTTTTCCTTCAGGGTCACTTTCCCGGCAAGCCGGTGGTGCCCGGAGTCATCTTGTGCGAAATAATGGCGCAGGGTGGGGCAATGCTGTTTGCAGATGGCCTCGGCGGCAAAATCCCCCTCTATGCAAGAATGGACAATGTGAAGTTCAAAAGGGTGGTCAAGCCCGGCGACACCGTTTGCACCCGTGCCAAGATAGTCATGCGCCGCGGCCCGGTGTTCGTGGTGGAGGCCAAAGCCACGGTAGAAGATGAAATGTGCTGCAGCGGCAAGCTGACATTTATGTTAATAGACAAGGAGAAAGCAATCTAAAACCATGTATAATTTACTCAAAGGAAAGAAGGGCCTCATTTTCGGAGCCCTCAACGACCGCTCCATCGCATGGCGTGCTGCTTTGCGCGCCCATGAAGAAGGGGCTGACCTGGTTCTGAGCAACACCGCGCTCTCGTTTCGCATGGGTCAGATCAACCAGCTGGCGGACATCTGCTCCGCAAAGGTGATTGCGGCCGACGCAACAAATATGGACGAGCTTAATGCGCTCGTCGACCAGACACTGGAGCATTTCGGCGGCAAGATAGACTTTGTGCTGCACAGCATCGGCATGTCGCCCAACGTGCGCAAGAACGTGCCCTACGAGGATATCAACTATGCGTTCATGCAGAAAACCATAGACATCTCCGCACTCTCGTTCCACAAGATCATGAACGCCCTTTACAATAAGGACGCCATGGCCGACGGCGGCTCCATCGTGGCGCTGACCTACATTGCCGGAGAGCGCGCCTTCCCGGGCTACAGCGATATGGCGGACGCCAAGGCCATGCTGGAATCCATAGCCCGCAGCTTCGGCCTCAAATACGGGAAGAAGTGCGGCGTGAGGGTGAATACCGTGTCCCAGTCGCCGACCCTGACGACTGCCGGCGAGGGTATTGCCGGCATGAACGCAATGTATAAGTACGCCCAGCGCATATCTCCTCTGGGCAACGCTTCCGCCGACGATCTGGCCGACTATCTGGTGACCCTTTTCAGCGACCTTACGCGCAAGGTGACCATGCAGAATCTCTACCACGACGGAGGCTACTCTGCCACAGGCCTTACGGAGGAGGTTCTGGAGGCATTTACCCGCGGTCTTGAGTAGGGTGGTTGCTATTGTGGATTAAAATACCTACATTTGCAAGTTGCGCCATTTTACTGAGGCGCCCGTAAATAGGTTAAACTGACAAATACTCTATATGAAACTACTACAGGAAAAGCTCTCGCACTACACTGCTCCCCAGGAGTATAAGGCGCTTGGCGTTTATCCTTATTTCCGCCCGATCGCCAGTGAGCAGGGCGACGAAGTCATCATCAACGGCAAGAAGGTGCTGATGTTCGGCTCCAACAGTTATCTCGGACTGACCAACGACCCGCGTGTCAAGGAGGCTGCCATCGAAGCTGTCAAAAAATATGGTACCGGCTGTGCCGGCAGCCGTTTCCTGAACGGTTCGCTGGACATCCACGAGCAGACCGAGGCCCGTCTGGCCAAGTTTGTAGGCAAGGACGAGGCTATCATCTTCTCCACCGGTTTCCAGGTTAATCTCGGCGTCGTGTCGTGTCTGACAGGCCGCAACGATTATATTCTGCTGGACGAGCGCGACCATGCCTCCATCATCGAGGGCCGCCGCCTCTCTCCCGCAAATTATCTCAAGTTCCGCCACAACGACATGGAGCATCTTGAGAGCAAGTTGCGCAAGTGCGAGCCGGACAAGATCAAGCTCATTGTCGTGGACGGCGTGTTCTCTATGGAGGGCGATATAGCGCCGCTGCACGAGCTCGTCGCTCTGGCCCAGAAATACGATGCCGCACTTATGGTGGACGAGGCCCACAGTATGGGCGTCTTCAGCAAAAACGGCCAGGGCCTTTGCAACGCAATGGGCGTGACCAAGGATGTGGACTTGATCATGGCCACATTCAGCAAGAGTTTCGCGTCTCTCGGCGGCTTTATAGCAACCGACTCCATTACCGCCAACTATATCCGCCACAACGCGCGCTCGTATATTTTCAGCGCCAGCGCCACTCCCGCGGCTATCGGTGCGGTGAATGCCAGCCTGGACATCATGGAGAAGGAGCCGGAGCGCATCCAGCACCTGTGGGACATCACCAAGTTTGCCATCGAGGGCTTCCGCAATATGGGCTGCGAGATTGGCAATACTTCCACCCCGATTATCCCGCTCTATATCCGCGACAACGAGAAGACTTTCCGCGTGACCCGCGACCTCTTCGACGAGGGTATGTTCGTCAACCCTGTGGTTTCTCCCGCCGTTCCCAGCGAGGATACGCTCATCCGCTTCTCGCTGATGGCTACTCACACCCAGAAGCAGGTGGAATATGCTCTGGAGACTATTGAGAAGGTATTCAAGAAATATAATATCATCTAACAATGGCTTCAGCCGTTAGAATTGTGCTGCTTACGGGCGGTTCGTCGGGCATAGGCGCCGAGACCGCCCGTATGCTTTCCCTCGCCGGGATGAAGGTCTATGCCGGCTCCCGCCGCGGCACGGTTTCCAAGGAGTGCGAGGGCAATGAACTCATCGTACCCGTTGTCCTGGATGTCAACGACCAGGCAAGCGTGGATACAGTGGTGGCGTCCATACTGGAAAAAGAGGGGAGGATCGATGCCGTGGTGTGCAATGCCGGCAACGGCATCGCCGGCGCGGTGGAGCAGACCAGCGTAGAAGAGGCCAAATATCAGTTCGAGACCTGCTTCTTCGGGGCGCACCGGGTCATCAGGGCCGTGCTGCCGGCCATGCGCGCGCAGCATTTCGGCCGCATAATCACCATCAGCAGCGTGGCCGCCACAGTCCCGATTCCCTACCAGACATTCTACAGCAGCGCCAAGGCGGCCGTGCTCATTTATACCAAGGCGCTCTCGCTGGAGGTCAAAGGCTTTGGCATACAGTGCTGCAGCATTCTCCCCGGCGACACCAAAACCGGCTTTACCGCCGCGCGCAAGGCAACTGCCGCCTCTGAAGATACTTCCAGCGTGTATTACGAGACTTTCCGCAAGTCGGTGGGGCGTATGGAGCACGACGAACAGAACGGCATGCCGGCCAGCAAGATTGCTCGCGCCATCGTGCGTCAGCTGCAGAAGCGCCGCATGGCGGCGACCGTCACCCCCCGCATAGACTACAAGGCCATCAATTTTCTGGTGCGCATCCTGCCCACCAGGCTGATGCTCTGGATAGTCGGGCTGCTTTACGCCTAGCTGTCCTTTGCCGCGCCGTCCGTTTGGGCCTTCGACGGCCTGAGTATCATAAAGATTACCGCTGCCACGCATATCAGTATTCCGGCCGCCATTTTCAGTGTAAGTGGCTCGGAGAATACAGCCGTCCCTATCAGGATGGCTGTCAAGGGCTCGAAGACCCCGAGGACAGAGGTTTTTGTCGGGCCTATCAGGCGGGAAGAAATGGCCAGCGTGAGCAGGGAAATCATGGTCGGGACAATTGCGAGTCCCAGCAGGTTGCCCCAGTCGGCGGCGGAGTCAATGCCTTCCCTCATGCTGCCTCCCTGGACAAGCCGTATAGCGCAGAACAGCAAGGTGCCCGTGATCAGGGCATAGAGCGTGAGCGTGTGTTCCGACACGTTTTTGATGCGTTTGCTCCTGTTTACAATCACGAGGTAGAAGGCGTAGCTGAGCGCCGACAGTATTGCCAGCACAATGCCCTGGATGCGTATTTCGGCTTCGGCGGACGGCTGCGACAGCAGCACGATGCCCGCAAACGTCGCCACGATGGACAGCCATGTCTGCCAGCTGGGGTAGAAGCGCAGCAGCACCATGATAAGGGCCACGAATACCGGGTACAGATATACTAGGGTCGTGGCCAGCCCGGACGGGATGAAATCATAGGAGCAGAAAAGGAAAATGCTGCTGAAGGCAAACAGGATGCCCAGGATGGCCAGCAGGCCTACCTCATCCCTGCCGACGCGGAACGACTCCTTCTTGACAAGCATCCACAGCGCCAGGATGCAGGCCGACAGGCCGTAGCGGAAAAACAACATTACCATTACCGGTACTCCGCTGGCCATCAGAGGTTTTGCAAATAGCGGATTCGTCCCGTAAGAAATACCGGCGAGGATACCCGCCGCATAGCCTATATAGCGCTTCTTGTCTGTCTTGATTCTGCCCATCGCTTCTAAAGTAAAGGGCCGCAAAGATATACAATTTCCCGCGCACTGGTACTTGCATTCGGCATCTGGCACATCTCCGGCAAGCGGGTCCGGGATAGATCAGATGCTCCGGAGCAGATCTTCCAGGCTGCAGACAACCGCGTCAAAAAGCTTGTACATCAGCTCCGGTTCCTGTATTTCAGGGATGTAAACGATGGTTTTGAGGCCCTTCCCGGCAAACCAGCCTGCCTCCGTGTGGGCACTGCGGCCGCAGGGGAGCACCAGCACGCATGTGTCGGCCCAGAGCATGGCGTCCTTATCGGCCTGGAAGCCTTTTTCTGCAACGGGGTGGCTAAGGTTCTTGATGTATTCTTCCTGCTGCCAGTCCTGCCAGCCGGCGTCCACATCGGCCCAGTGGAAGCCGCCGGGATTGCCTTCCGGATTGCGGAAATCGTACACCTGGTGACCGGCCTTGCGCAGGGCGGCCACCACTTCGGGCTGGTAAAGATTCCTCCAGCTGGAGGCAACATAGATTCTAGCCATAAAGAAAGGTATCAATACTCGGTCTTATCAGTTTTTGCCGACCAGAGGCGGAACGATTCCAGGGCTTCGCCCGCGAGCAGACGCTGCATGGGCAGGCGGCGGGACGCAATCGGGCGCTCGAGCTCCTCATAGATAAAATCATCTGCAAAATTAACCTCGGCGGCATCTTTGCGGGTGTTGCCGTAATAGATATGGTCTATTCCTGCCCAATAAATCGCACCGAGGCACATGGGGCATGGTTCGCAGGATGTATAGATGGTGCAGCCGGCCAGCGAGAAGTTGCCGACAGAGCGGCATGCAGAGCGTATGGCATTAACCTCTGCGTGAGCCGTGGGGTCGTTGTCTATCGTGACCGAATTTGAACAGCCGGCCAGTATCCTGCCGTCTCTGACAATAACTGCTCCGAAAGGGCCGCCGCCGGCAGCTACGCTCTCGTTGGCCAGGCGTATAGCCTCGCGCATAAAAAACTCGTGGTTTATCTCCTGGCTCATTTTCTAAGGTCTGCAAGGTCGTAAATAAGTCGCTCGGTCTTTTCCCAGCCCAGGCAGGGGTCTGTGATGGACTTGCCGTAAACACCGCCGTCGCCGCTCTGGCAGCCGTCCTCGAGATAGGATTCGATCATCAGGCCTTTTACCAGCCGGCAGATATCGTCGGAGTGACGGGTAGAGTGGAGGACCTCCTTGGCAATTCGTATCTGCTGCTCGTATTGCTTGCCCGAATTGTTGTGGTTGGTGTCCACAATCAAGGCTGGATTCTTGAGCTGCGACTGGGAATACTTCTCGCAGAGCAGCATCATATCTTCGTAGTGATAGTTGGGGATGGAGCGCCCGGTCTTGCTCACGCTGCCGCGCAGTATGGCATGCGTCATGGGATTGCCCTTGCTGGTGACCTCCCAGCCGCGATAGATGAAAGTGTGCGAGAGCATGGCCGCATGGATGGAGTTGAGCATCACGTTCATGTCGCCGCTGGTGGGGTTCTTCATCCCGACCGGAATGCTCAGGCCGCTGGCGGTGAGCCGATGGATCTGACTCTCTACACTGCGGGCACCCACGGCCACATAAGACAGCATATCGGACAGATAGGTGTGATTCTCGGGGTAGAGCATCTCGTCGGCGCCGGAAAAGCCGCTCTCGGAAAGCACGCGCATGTGCAGGTGGCGTATGGAAAGCAGTCCCTTGAGCATGTCGGCACCGCTGTGCGCGTCAGGCTGGTGCAGCATGCCTTTGTAGCCCTCGCCTGTGGTGCGGGGCTTGTTGGTGTAAATCCGCGGCACTATGGTAATTACGTCGGCTACCTTTTCCTGTACTTTACGCAGCCGGCATACATAGTCCAGCACGGCGTCCTCCCGGTCGGCCGAGCAGGGGCCTATTATTAGCAGCAGTTTGCCGCTGCGGCCGCAGATAATATCCTGTATCTGGCGGTCGTTCTCGCTCTTTATCTTGTCCAGCCCGGGAGTGAGCGGGTACATCTTTTTGACTTCTTCTGCACTGGGCAGTTCTTTCTTGAACTCAAGATTCATCTCTATTTGTTAAAATATTTTCTCCTTTCGGTAGAAGTTTTCATCATTTCTTTCATGGTGGCTTCGTCGCCGTGGGCGAGGGCGTCCCTCAGGCGCGCGAACTCGTCCTGGAAGAGGTCCATCTGCCGGAGCAACTGGTTGCGGTTCATCATGAACAGCTCCGTCCACATGTTCTCGTTGATATTGGCAATGCGGGTCAGGTCGCGGAACGAGTCGCCGGTGTAATCCACCAGATGGGTGGAGTCCTTGCAGCACATCAGAGCGACGGCTATGCAGTGAGTCAGCTGCGAAAGGAAGGCAATCATCTCGTCGTGATCTTCCGGGGACAGGGTGGATATGTGTCCGAAGCCCAGGATGCGGCCCAGTTCGCAGGCTATGTCTATTGCATCCTGCGTATTTGTTTTAGTTGGAGTAACGATATAATTGGCTCCTTCAAAAACCTTGGTGCACCGATTGTCTATACCTGAGAGTTCGCGGCCGGCCATCGGATGTGCGGCTATGAATTCCACGTCGCTGCGGAGCATTTGCTGTATCGCATAGACCACGCTGCCCTTGACACCGGTTACATCTGTAATGAGGGCTCCGGCTTTGAAACAGTGCTGATACTGCTTTACCCATTCGATAAACAGTTTGGGGTAGAGGGCGAACACCACTATGTCGAAATTGGACACAAACTCTTTTGTTACATCCGTTGTACCACAGTCGATAATGCCACTCTCGAGAGCTTTGGCAACGGTGGACTCCCGGGCGCTTATGCCCCCTACATAAAAGCCGCTTTCGTGCAGCTTCTGGGCATAGGAGGCGCCTATCATGCCGAGACCCACTATCAGTATCTTATTATCTTGTTTAATTGCGGACATCTATATTCAAGTGTTTTAATACATTATAAAAATCAGGAAAACTCTTGGCAACAGCTTCGCAGCCATCAATTCGGGCGCCAATGGTGCTGGCAAGGGCGCTCAGGCTCATTGCCAGGCGATGGTCGTTGTGGCTGTCGAAGACTATCCCGGGGGCCGGTATGTTGTCAATAGGCTCAATCTCTACGAAATTATCCCCTGCAACGGCCTTTACTCCTGCTTTTGCCAGTTCCTCGAGTATGTCGCCGACCCGGTCGCTCTCTTTGATGCGCAATCTTCCGGTGTTCTCAAAGCGGGCTCCGTGTTTGATCGCAGCCATAGTAAACAGCACCGGACCCAGGTCTATGCAGTTTGCAAGGTCTATCGTGCAGCGGCCTTGCGACAGCTTTTCGAAATGTTCTCTGTATATCTTATCACCCTGTAATGATTGGGTGTTAAGTCCTTCTATTTGAACTTTGCCTCCAAGATAATTATATATGTCCAGAAAGGCTGCGTTGCTCCAGTCGCCCTCGGTGCTGCTGTCGCCCAGGCAATAGCTCTGCCCTCCGGGGATATCTATCCTGCAGCCCTCCATATAGGCTTTGACCCCTGCGCGTTGCAACACGTCCAGCGTTATGTCTATGTAGGGGCGGCTTTGTATGGGCGGGGTTATTGTTATGCAGCTGTCGCCGTCGAGCAAGGGTAGTGCGAAGAGCAAGCCGGTGATATACTGGCTGCTGATGCTGCCATCTATATTGAAACTTCCGCTGCAAAGGCGTCCGTTTACACTCAGGCTGGAGGCGGTTTTGGTGTACCAGATGCCCTGGTTGGAAAAAACCTTTTCGTATTCTCCAAGCCCTCTGGAGAAAAGCTTTTCTGTGCCGGTAAAAGTGGCGTTGCCGCGCATTGCCAGGGCCACAGGGATCATGAAACGCAGTGTGGATCCGCTCTCCCGGCAATCGAGGACTGCGGGAGCGTCGCCTGAGGTGGCGGACACGGTCACACTATGGCCGGCAACGCTGACCTGGCCACCGAGAGCCCGAATGCAGTCAATTGTAGCGCTTATATCATTAGATAGCTCTATATTGCTTATTGTTACCTGCTTACGTGATAAGAAAGCCGCCAGCAACAAGCGGTGCGCATAGCTTTTTGAGGGCGGTGCGCACACAGTGCCACTGGCAATGCTTTTACCTATGTAGCAAGTACTCATCTTTTCAACAATATATCGATTGCTTCTATGTAGCCCTCAAGTCCGTGGCCTATGATGGAGGCGATGCAGGCAGGGCGGATGTAACTCTGCTGACGGAAATCCTCGCGGGCGGACACGTCGCTTATATGCACCTCTACGCAGGGGAGCTGAACAGCCTTGAGCGCGTCCAGCAGGGCGATGCTGGTGTGGGTATAGGCCCCCGGGTTGAACACAATCCCGTCCACATTATTGAAGTAGGCCTCCTGTATTTTATCCACAAGCGCACCTTCGTGATTAGATTGGAAACAATCCACTTCAATGCCTTTATCTAAAGCATAACTTTTAATCTTGTCCAGCAGCGAGGCGTATGTGGCGCTGCCGTATATCTGAGGCTCTCGCAAGCCCAGCATATTCAGATTGGGTCCGTTTAGAATCAGAAGTTTCATTTCTTTTCAAAGATAGAATTTGAAAAAGCCCCCTTGAGCATATCGCAAATTACAATTTCCGTCATCGCTGTGACTACAGGGCATATCCTGCGGATTATGGCCGGATCGTGCCGGCCGATAATCTTTATGGTGGCATTCTCGCCGGTGGCCATGTCTATTGTGCGCTGTTCGCGGGCAATGGAGGGGGTAGGCTTCACGGCACAGTTGAAGATCACAGGCATTCCGTTGGAGTAGCCGCCGTTGATCCCGCCGCTGTTATTACTGTAGGTACGCACGCCTTCTGGCGAAGCATAAAACTCATCGTTGCAGCTGCTTCCGGTGGCTGACTTAAAGTCAAAACCCAAGCCGAATTCAATGCCCTTGATGCCCCCGATGGAGAGTATTGCATTGGCCAGCGTGCCGTCCAGGCTGTCGAACCATGGTTCGCCCAGGCCTGCCGGCAAGTGGCTGACGGCGGTTTGAATCACGCCGCCTATGGAGTCCTGGTTCAGCCGCGCAGCTTCTATCTGAGCTTCAATTTGCGCTTGTATATCACTTAATACCGGAAAGTTACTTTCTAAAATAAGGTGTATCTGAGAGTCGAGCTTGCCATAATCTACGCCGTCGAAGCTCTGGTCGCTGACCGTGCCGCAGCTGAGTATATGGGTGGCGACGCCGACTCCTATCTTTTCCAGCGCCTTGCCGCATATTGCACCCAAGGCCACTATGGGAGCAGTCAGGCGGCCCGAGAAATGCCCGCCGCCGCGCCAGTCTTCGTAGCCCTTGTGCACCACGTGGCTCACATAGTCGGCATGGGAGGGCCTGGCCAGCAGATGGGTCCTGTCGTAGTCGCCGCTGCGTACGTTGCTATTCTCTATAAGTATGCAGATTGGCTCTCCGGTGGTATAACCCTCGAAAACCCCGCTTATCAGCCGGAAGTTGTCCTGCTCCACACGGGCCGTCTCGCCTCTGCCCGACGGACGCCTTCTGGTCAGGGCGGCTGCGATGCTTTTCTCGTCCACTTCAATTCCGCAGGGCATTCCGTCCAGCACGGCGCCTATCTGCGGGCCGTGACTCTCGCCGAAAAGGGTGAGCGCAATGTGTTTGCCAAGAGTGTTGCTCATAATTTAAGGTCCCGAATGTTAATCTTTTCAAAACTGAAGCTGCCGATGCTTGCCACACGCACAATGGTGATGGAGTCGCCGGCCGCCTTTTTGTCGCGGGCAATCTTGTCCATCAGCAGATTGGCGGGGATATTGTGGCTTACGGGAAGACCGTATTTGGAAAGCACGGCCGATATGCGCCGGCGGGCGTCGCCTTCACAGAAATAGAGCATGCCCAGCCCGACGGCCTCACCGTGCAGGATTTCGCCGGCCGAGCAGGCCTCGATCGCATGGCCCACGGTGTGCCCGAAATTGAGCACCCGGCGCAGGCCCTTTTCTGTGGGATCGGCGTTCACAATGCTCATCTTGTAATTCAGGCAGCGCCGGATAATCTCCTCTATGTCAGAGAGCAGGTCCGTGGAATTTTCTATCAGACCAAAGAGGGTGGCGTCGCCCGTTGCCCCCATTTTAATGGCCTCTGCAAGCCCGTTGTGAAGCTGACGGAGCGGCAGGGTGGACAGCGTGTCCGGATCTACAATCACCTTCCGTGGCATGTGGAAGGCTCCCACAATATTCTTTACCTCGCCGAAATCTATCGCGGTCTTGCCGCCGACTGAAGAATCGACCTGAGAGAGCAGGGTGGTGGGTATGTTGTAGAAGTCGATGCCCCGCATATAGCTTGCGGCAGCGAAGCCGGCCAGATCGCCCACGACTCCGCCACCTACCGCGATCACGCAGTCGGTGCGGGTAAAACCGCCGCGCACCAGGCACTCCAGCACATTTTTATATATTTCTATATTTTTATTGGCTTCGCCCTGCGGGATAGTGCAAATGGTGCAGTGTCCTACGCGACCGGCGAGAGAAGCCTCGACAGTTTTCGGGTATTCTGCCGGAACCCCGCTGTCGGTGACAATGAGCGCCTGTTTGCAGCAGATGCCGCAGATTTCGCCTGCGCGGCCAAGACTGCCGCGACCAAGGAAGATATTGGCCCCGGGAGTTGCCTGCCCGCTTATTATGTCGCCCTGATAATCCTTTGAAACCCTGATCACCGAGCGCAGGAAGTCGGAATAGTAAGGCTCCAGAGAGGGATTTCCGAGCTCGGCGCAGCGCCTTGCGAGCATGGCATTTTCGCGCCCCGCATCCTCTATGGGGGCGCCGGCGGCCTTCTTGTTTTGGGCTATGCGCTCTACCGCAGCCATCCGCTCTTCGAACAGCCGGGCCATCTGGCTGTCGATGGCATCTATCGCTTGGCGCTCTTTTTCGTTCATAACTTATAAATAGGGCTACACCCTGCAAATATAGAGCGATTTTTGATTATTTTTATCGCCTATTTTTTGCAAGTTGATTTAAATGAAGCGAAAACCTACAGTTGATTATCTGATGATTATTGCCGGCGCCCTTTTACAGGCGGCCGCCTATGTGCTTTTTATTGCGCCCCACAATATTGTCCCGGGCGGAGTATATGGTATCACAATCGTCCTTCACCACATTACCAAGGGGCTGTTTTCTTTTGCCCCGGATGGCCTGCCGATGGGTATTATGGCCTTGTTTTTCAATGTGCCCCTGATGCTGCTGGCCACGCGCAAGCTTGGCCTTAAGAGCGGAGCGCGCACCGTGGTTGCCTTTGTCTCCATTGCCATATTTACCGATATTATCGAGGCGTTGAGCAAGGGGAAGGCGGTAATTGAGAGCGATGTGCTGCTGTCCGGCATCTTTGGCGGCATAGTGCTTGGCATCGGCGTTTTTCTGGTGATTAATTCCTGGGGCACCTGCGCCGGGACGGACGTGCTTGCAAGGGTAATCTCCCGTTCGTGGGGCCTCAACCTAAGTGCAGTGATTCTGGCGGTGGACTCTGCAATAGTGCTGATCGGCTTTTTTGCCTTCAACGACATTATGGTGCCGTTCTATTCGCTGTTAACTATTCTTGCATACTCCGCAACCCTCGACCGCCTGAACGTGACCAACCCCAACTGTATGCTGGTGATTGT
>CACXHG010000139.1 GCA_902767355.1 uncultured Bacteroidia bacterium | reverse complement strand
CCTGTGGGATGCCAGCGGAAAGTTGGATGAACCAGTGACAAACATTGCCAACACCTTTGACTTTTACCGGCAGTATATTGCCCTTGGTCCTGAAATCAACTATAATGTTTCCGGCAAAGACTGGGACGTCCGTCTGTGGGCTTCACCACGGTTCGCAAAGCAGTTCGATAAGGAGCTTTTGCCAGGGCCTATACAAGGCGAAAAGGACTTTTTTCTGCCGGGGGGGGACCTGAGCCTCCGCTATAAGACAGCCACCGTCAGTTACCGGCTGAAGTCCGATATTCCGGCCGTGGAACAGTACAGGGACCGGCTGAATAACCAAAACCCGCTGCTGCTGGTACAGGGCAACCCCGACCTTGGCCGCTCTATGTCTCACACGATAAAGCTGGGCTATGAGATACCCTTGCCCAAGAGAGCCGCCCAGATAAGCCTGGCTTTAGAAGGCGGGGTCGTATCGGACGCAATTGTCTGCAAGACACTATACTTTGATAAGCCCGCAACCCTCGAAAAATGGGCATACACAGTGCAGCCAGGCGCAACCATGTCCAGTTTCGTCAACAGCGACGGAACCTGGAACATAGGCGCAGGCGCCAACTACAACAAACGGTTCCAGTCAATCGGGACCACCCTTACGCTAATGTTGAGGGCAAACTATGGGCAGACCCCCTATTTCCAGGCCGGAGATTTGGTATACGTGAGGGATTTTACGTCGAATATCAGCGTGAGCGGCGTTATCAGACCAAACAGGAACTTGATTGTACGCCCTCAGTATTATATGAACTATTTCAAATCGACGAATAGTCTGGGGCAGATTCTCAACAACGGATTCACAAACGGAGGACTCCTTTCGGTGCAGTACAATTTCGGAAAACGGCTCTTTGTATCATCCAATTACTCCTTTAACATTACCAATCTGCTGGAAACGGACGCCACGATACCCTATCACCACCTCAGGGCTCAGGTAGGAGTCAATCTGCTCAAGGGCCGCATGAAGATAAGCATATCGGGCAATGACCTGCTGAATAGCGGCAGCAACTACACAATATCTACTGCCAACGACCACACCCTCGAGACCTGGACACCTTCCTACGGCAGATACTATCTGCTGCACGTTTTCTTCCGGCTGAACAAACTACAGCCTGCCACCAAATATCAGGGCAGTCTGTACCGTGGCTCCGGGATACTTTGATTTTATTATAAACTACTTGCTCAGTTTATCCAACACGGCTTTGTGGTACCAATGGACTACCTGCAGGCTGTCTCTTATTTGAAAGGCGCGGGCTTTGGCCGCCTCGAATTCTTTCATCTTCTCTTTGGACAGCGGCTCGGCGGGCGGGGTTATCATCTTGAGGGGGTTCACCGGCTTTTCGTTTTCCCAGATGCGGAAGTCCAGGTGCGGGCCGGTGCTGCGGCCGGTGCTGCCGACATAGCCTATGACCTGTCCCTGGGTGACGTGTACGCCCGGGCGGATGCCCTTGCCGTAGCGCGACAGGTGCAGATATGCCGTGCGATAGGTTTTGTCGTGCTTGATGTGGACGGTGTTGCCGCCAGCCCCCGCATAACCTACCCTGGTCACGACGCCGTCGCCAATGCTCACCACTGGCGTGCCCTTGGGGGCGGCATAGTCCACTCCGGTGTGCGGCTGCACGCGGCGGGTCACGGGGTGACGGCGGGCATAGGAGAAGCCCGATGAAATGCGGGAATACTTCAGGGGCGCTTTCAGGAAGGCCTTACGGGAGCCCTCGCCCTTTTCGTTCCAATAGCGGTTGCCCCCTTTGCGGCCGTCGTCGAAATAGTATGCCTGGTATTGCTTGCCGGCGTGGGTAAATGACGCATAGAGCACCCGGCCCACGCTCATGACCTTGCCGTCGCACTCTTCAAGCTCATACACAGCCTTGTAGGAGTCTCCTTTCTGGAGCCCGAAAAAGTCTATGGTCCAGGCATATATGTCAGAGAGCCTGATGGCCAGCAGCGGCGAGCATCCGGCCTTCTGGGTGTCGTACCAGAGGGAATTGTTGATGGTGACCTCGTCGTAGTGGAGCGTGAGCTCTATGTCCTTCTCATCTATATATACGCTCACGGGGTCCTGCAGGGAAAAGACCACCACGCTGCGCAGGTCGCGGTCATAGACCAGATAGGCCAGGCGATCGTCGCCGGTGGTATCCGGCTCAAAATAGGCATGGTACTGGTTGCCGACACGTATATCCTTGACGTCAAAGACCTTGCGCGAAGCCTCGATAAACTCGTTCACGGCCGTCTGCGACACGCCAAGATTCTCCATCATCACGGAAAAATAGTCGCCCTCGCGCACCGCGTAGTCTTCTACCGAGTATAGGTCCACATTTATGCCGTGCTCCAGAACCGGCTCTGCCAATTCGCCTTCGTCGCCGGTCGGCCGCTGCGCCGCCGCTGCAGTCTGCACGGTGCTGTCCTGCCCCGGAGCGACGGCGTCCGGAGCCTTTTTGCCTGCGTTGCAGCCAAGGCAGAGCGCCGCCGCTGCAATAAGCGAAACTATCTGTTTTGATCTCATGGCTAAAACCCTTGTGAGAGCCAAATTTAGGGCTTTATGTAAAATTTTGGAAATTTTTGTAAAAAAATGTAAAAATTCCGAAAAAAGTGTTTTACCTTTGCATACACACATCACTCTATTTATATGATCAATTTTATCGGCGAATACAAAGCGAAGGTGGACGACAAGGGGCGACTTGTCTTCCCCGCTGCCTTTAAGGCGATTTGCGGGGAGAGCCTTGCCAAAGGATTCGTCGTTAAAAAAACCTTGTTCGCGAACTGCCTCGAGATGTACACCTACGAATCGTGGGAAAAAGAGTCCGAGGCAGTGCGATCGAGGCTGAATCTTTTCGACAGGGACGACGAGCGTTTCTGGCGTGCCTACACCAGCAACCGCAGCTTCGTGATTCCCGACGAAAAGCTCGGCAGGATTTCCATCCCGAAGGCCCTTCTGGAATCTGTCGGCATCGACAAGGAAGCCGTCTTCTGCGGGAGGGACTTCAAAATAGAGATATGGGCGAAGGATAGCCTTGAAAGCACCACATTATCCGATGACGAATATGTAGCACTTGCAGAAAAGACGCTTGGACAAAGGAGGTAGGCATTATGAGTGAATATCATACACCTGTTCTTTTAAAAGAAAGTGTGTCTGCCCTCTGCATCAAGCCAAGCGGCGTTTATGTAGATGCCACTTTCGGCGGCGGCGGCCATAGCAGAGCAATTCTGGAGCAGTTGTCGCCCGACGGCCGTCTGATTGCGATTGACCAGGACAGCGATGCCCTCGCCAACGCGCCCGACGACAGCCGCCTGATTCCGGTGAGGTCCAATTTCAGGTTTATCCACAACTGGATCCGCCACAGCGGGTTCGACAAGGTGGACGGCATCCTGGCCGATCTGGGCGTGTCGTCGCACCAGTTCGACACCGCCGGCCGCGGCTTCTCTTTCCGCTTCGACAGCGAGCTGGACATGCGGATGAGCGATGCTGCATCGAAAACCGCAAAGGATGTAGTGAACAATTACAGCGAAGAGGCGCTGGAAAAGATATTGAGGGAATATGGGGAGTTGGCCAACAGCCGGTTTGCGGCAAGGCTGATATGCGAGCGGCGCGCACAGGCGCCGATAAACACCACCACCGACCTGAGCGCGGCGCTGGAAAAGGTCCTGCCCAAGTTTGCGGAGCACAAATATCTGGCAAAGGTATATCAGGCGCTTCGCATCGAGGTCAACGACGAAATGCTCGCCCTGGAGCGCTTCATGCCCATGGCGGTCAAGTCACTGGCCGAAGGCGGCCGCCTGGCGGTGATAACCTACCACTCGCTGGAAGACCGCATAGTGAAGAACGCCCTGCGCGACGCCGTCCGCGAGGGCACCATGGAGAAGGTGACGGCAAAACCGGTGCTGCCGGGCGAAGAAGAGATCGCCGGCAACACACGCGCCCGCAGCGCCAAGCTGCGCGTGGCGGCAAGAACGATGAAAGGCAAGTAGCTATATGGGTTTAAAACAGAAACTGATGTCCTGGTTCACCGGTTTTTTCGGTGGGGAGTACATAACGAAAAAAGGTGTAGACAGACAACTTCTGTTCATCTTTTTCTGTTTTATACTGATAAGTCTCTACCTGGTGTGGGGGCTTTGGGTAGAAGACCGTATGGCGCAGATAAACCGCAACGAAAAAGTAATAGAGGAGCTTAAGATAGAGTTTCACGAGAAGGACCTCAGACTCACCGGCCTGGACCAGCGCACCCGCATCGAGAATATGCTCATCAGCAGCGGCAACACCGCCCTCCACGCGCCGCTGGACCCGCCCAGAAGGATTGTCATAGAATAGAATGAAGCAAAACGCCATAAAAGTCGCGCTGGTATATGCGCTGTTCCTGATGATAGCCGTGGCGGCTGTCGCCAGGATTGTGGATTTGCAATTCTTCGACAAGGACATCGAATTCGAGAACTACGGCAAGAAGACCACCCGCCAGGACCCGATAATGCCGGTGCGAGGCAGCATCCTGGCCGCCGACGGCCGCTATCTGGCCTTCTCCACTCCGGAATATTTCATCGCGCTGGACTGCACCGTGGCCGCCGACTCTGTGTTCGAGGCCAACGTCCGCCCTCTTGCGGAGGCCCTGAGCAAGAACTATAGGGAGCGCAGCGCAGACGAATATGTGACTCTGCTGCGCAGCCGGCGCGCCGCCGGACGCGGCTACACCCGCCTGCTGAAGCAGCACGTGGGCTACGACCAGATGAAGGCCATAAGCCAGTATCCGCTGCTGTGCCTGGGTCAGCGCAAGGGCGGCCTCATAGTGGAGCAGATCGACCATCGCGAATATCCCTACGACAAGCTGGCCTACCGCGCGCTGGGCTATCTGCGCAGCAGCGAAGACCGCCCCCGCATCGGAGTGGAGGGCGCCTTGGATTCCACCCTCAGGGGCAAGGCCGGCGTGCGTCCCATGCGCCTGATAGACAAGGGCATCTGGATCCCGGACGCCGAGAAGCAGGAGATCCCGGCCCAGAACGGCCAGGACGTGCAGATAAGCATCGATATTGACATGCAGGACATAGCCCAGAAGGCCCTCCTGCGCAAGATAGAGAACGAGCCCGACCTGGAGGCCGGCACCGTGATAGTGATGGAAGTGGCCACCGGCGAGATACGCGCCATGGTCAACATGGAAAAGGACGAGAAGGGCCGCTTCACCGAGCAGTACAACTACGCCATCGGCCGCCTGGGCGAGCCGGGCAGCGTATTCAAGCTGGCTACCCTGGTCACCGCGCTGGAAGACAAGAAGGTGACCCTGGACACCCGCCAGAGCGCCGACGTCATCTGGCACTACGGCAAGACCGCCTTCGAAGACCATTACCTGCGCAACTACAGCAGCATCACCGTGCGCAAGGGCCTGGAGATATCCTCCAACAACGTGTTCCGCCGCATAGCCGGCGAGAAATACGGCCGCAACCCGCAGGATTTCGTGGACAAGATCAACAACGAGCGCCGCATCACCTACAACTACGATTTTGACCTGCCCGGAATGGGCAAGGCGCGCGCCCGCGACCCCAAGGACAAGCTCTGGAGCCCTTCGGACCTGCCTCAGATAGGCATGGGCTATGCCGTGCAGGTGACTCCGCTGCACATCCTGAGCTTCTACAACGCCATCGCCAACGACGGCGTGATGGTCAAGCCGCACCTGTTTGTCAATCTGCAGCGCGGCGGCAATGTGGAATACACCTACCCCATCGAGACGATAGGCCGCGTGTGCTCCAAGGAAACTGCCGCACAGGCGAAGGAAGCGCTGCGCGGAGTGGTCATCGGCGAGAACGGCACCGCCCGCCGGGCAGTCACGGACTGCAAGGTGCACGTGGCCGGCAAGACAGGCACCGCCCGCATCGCCCTGCCTCGCGGCGGCTATATGGACGCCTCCGGCCGCAAGAAGCACCAGGGTTCGTTCGTGGGCTTCTTCCCATACGAAAATCCCAAATACTCCATAATCGTGGTGGTCTATTCCAAACTGGCCGCCAAGAACTTCTACGGCGGCACATGGGGTGGCCCGGTGGCCTGCGAGATCATAGACAACATCTATGCAAAGTCTCCCGACTGGTACAATCCCATCATATCTGCCGGCGCCATGCCGGAGATTGCCCAGGACAGGCACCGCCGCCAGAACGACACTCTCACCGGCGTGCCCAACGTCATGGGCATGGGCTTGCGGGATGCAGTTTATCTGCTTGAATCCCAGGGCTATAAAGTCCAGACAAAAGGGCGCGGCAAGATTGTGGACCAAAAACCAGCAGCCGGGACGCTGATGGATATCGACACCGGCTACGTAACCATCTCATTGGCAGACAAGTTATGAAACTGAGCAAACTTTTGGAAGGCATCCAGGCCTCGAAGGCCGACCGTGACATAGATATAAGCGCCGTGCAGACCGACTCGCGCAAATGCACCCCCGGCAGCCTGTTCGTGGCGGTGGAGGGCAATGCCGCAGACGGCCACAAATTCATAGCCAAGGCTGTGGAAAACGGGGCGGCCGCCGTGGTGTACCAGAACGAGGGCAGTTTCGAGAAGGTGAGCGAAGACAGGGTCGCCTACATCAAGGTTGACTCCAGCCGCAAGGCCCTCTCGCGCCTGGCCGCCAATTTCTACGACCACCCGTCTGCAAAACTCAATCTGGTGGGCGTGACCGGCACCAACGGCAAGACCACCACAGCCACCCTGCTCTACCGGCTATTCACCTCGCTGGGCTATGCCTGCGGGCTTATATCGACCATAGCAAACTACATAGGCAGCCGCCGCTACCACACCGACCACACCACTCCCGACCCGCTGGAGCTCAACGCCCTGATAAGCGATATGGCCGCCAGCGGCTGCGAATATTGCTTTATGGAGGTCAGCTCCCACGCCATAGACCAGGACCGCGTGGCGGACCTGACTTTCAGGGGCGGAATCTTCTCCAACCTGACCCACGACCATCTGGACTACCATAAGACTTTCGACAACTACCGCAACTGCAAGAAGGCATTCTTTGACAATCTGCCCAAGGACGCCTTTGCGCTGGTAAACATAGACGACGCCAACGGCGAGGTGATGGTGCAGAACTGCAAGGCGCACATCTACCGCTATTCCTGCAAGAAAATGGCCGACTTCCGCTGCCGCCTGATGGAGGAGACCCTGGACGGCATGCAGCTGGTCATGGACGGCGTGCAGGTGTGGACCCGCTTCATAGGCGCCCACAACGCCTACAACCTGCTGGCGGTGTATTCCGCCGCAGTGCTGCTGGGTGCTGACAAGGAAGAGGTGCTGACCCTTCTGAGCGGCATGAAGGCCGTGGACGGCCGTCTGGAATACATAAAGGGCGGCAATGACATCACGGCCGTGGTAGATTACGCCCACACGCCCGACGCCTTGGAGAATGTGCTGCGCACGCTCAAGGAGGCGGCCAAGGGCGAATTTCTGATTTGCGTGTTCGGCTGCGGCGGCGACCGGGACCGCACCAAGCGCCCCGAGATGGGCCAGATAGCCGCCAAGTATGCCGACCGCGTGGTGGTAACTTCCGACAACCCGCGCACCGAGCAGCCGGAGGACATCATCGCCGAGATACGCGCCGGGATGGACACCGCCGCAAGGGCCAAATCGGTGTTTATCACAGACCGCGCCGAGGCCATCCGCAGCGCAATCCTGTTCGCGCCCCGGGGGGCTGTGGTGCTGGTGGCCGGCAAGGGCCATGAAGATTATCAGATCATCGGCACCGTAAAACATCATTTCGACGACAAGGAAGTCATCGCAGAAGTATTCAATTCGATAAAAGAGAATTAATATATGTTGTATCATCTTTTCAATTGGTTGCAGTCCATAGGCGTCGATTTCGCCGGCGTCAGGCTCATGAACTATATCTCCTTCAGAGTGGTCTGCTGCGCCCTGGTGAGCATCATCACCGCGCTGTGGTCCGGGAAGATCATCATAAAAAAGCTACGGGAGAAACAGATAGGCGAAGAGATACGCGACCTGGGCCTGGAAGGCCAGCTGAGCAAGAAAGGCACCCCCACCATGGGCGGCATGATCATAGCCCTCTCCATCCTGGTTCCCATACTACTCTTCGGCGATTTGACCAATGTGAACAACATACTGCTGATAATAGCCACTTTGTGGCTGGGTTTTATAGGCTATCTGGACGACCACGCAAAAATTGTCAAGCACAATAAGGACGGCCTTTCCGGCAAGAAGAAGATTCTTGCCCAGGTGGCCCTGGGCCTGGCAGTGGGCCTGACCATGTGCTTCAGCAGCCAGCTGGGTTTCAGGGTCGGGGGCAACGGCGGCTACAGCAGCCAGCCGGAAGAGCAGGTGTCCCAGGTCGTGATTGAGAACAACGCCAAGACCACCATCCCGTTTGTAAAGAACAACGAGTTTGACTATTCCTGGCTCTCGCCCCTGAAGGGAGAGGCCGGCAAGTGGTGGACCTGGATTGTGTATATCCTGGTCATCATCTTCATTATCACGGCCTGCTCCAACGGAGCCAACCTCACCGACGGCATGGACGGCCTATCTGCCGGAGTCACGGCCATAGTGGGGGCGACGCTGGGCGTGCTGGCCTATCTGTCTGGTCACGTCGGCTACGCCAACTATCTGAACATCATGTATATCCCGCACAGCGGCGAGATTGCCGTGTATATGGCTGCGCTGGTGGGCGCGCTGCTGGGCTTTCTGTGGTACAACTCCTTCCCCGCCAAGGTGTTCATGGGCGACACCGGCAGCCTCATGCTGGGCGGCGTGATAGGCGTGTGCGCGGTGCTTATCCGCAAGGAGCTGCTGCTCCCCATACTGTGCGGAGTCTGGCTTGCAGAAAGCCTGTCCGTGATTATCCAGAGAGGATATTTCAAATATACCAAGAAGAAATACGGCAAGGGCGTGAGAGTTTTCAGGATGTCTCCCCTGCACCACCATTTCCAGAAAGAGGACCCAGAGGCGCTCATCCAGAGCCCCCGCGAGATCCAGCCCGAGGCACGCATCGTCGCCCGCTTCTGGATAGTGTCCATCATCCTGGCGGTACTTACCATTGTAACTTTAAAGATTAGATAAGCTATTAAGACACAATATAATATGGATAGGATTGTAGTTTTGGGCGGCGGCGAAAGCGGAGTTGGAGCTGCGGTATTGGCAAAGGTCAAAGGTTTTGACGTATTCCTGTCGGATATGTCCACCCTGTCCGCCGACTATCGCCAGATGCTCGACAAGTGGAAAATACCCTATGAAGAGGGCGGGCACAGCTGGGACAAAATCTTAAATGCCAAGGAGATAATAAAGAGCCCTGGCATTCCTTCCACAGCCCCGCTGGTGGCTAAGGCCATCGAGATGGGCATACCCATCATATCCGAGATAGAATTTGCCGGCCGCTGGGACAAGGCCAAGAAAATCTGCATCACCGGCAGCAACGGCAAGACCACTACCACCTCGCTCATATATTATATGCTCAAGAACGTGGGGCTCAACGTGGGGCTCGGCGGAAACATAGGCCGCAGCTACGCCCTGCAGGTGGCCACCGAGCATTTTGACATTTACGTGCTGGAGCTGAGCAGCTTCCAGCTGGACAACATGTACGACTTCAAGGCCGACATAGCCATCCTGCTCAATATTACCCCGGACCATCTGGACCGCTACGGCTACGACCTTCAGAATTATGTAAACGCCAAGTTCCGCATCACCCAGAACATGGCCGCAGACGACTGCTTCATATTCTGCTCCGACGACGAGATCACCATCAAGAACCTCAACCAGATAGTGATAAAGGCGCAGATGCTGCCCATCAGCCAGGAGAAAGAAGTCACGGAAGGCGCCTACACCATGGGCGGCCGCATGCACGTGGGCTACGCCGGCGACAGCTACGAGATGGCGGTGTCGGACCTCACGCTGCAGGGCAAGCACAATATCTACAACACCATGGCAGCAGCCCTCACCGGCAAGATTATGAACATCACCAACGAGGGCATACGCAAGGCCCTGACCAGCTTCACTCCGGTGGAACACCGCATGGAGAAGGTACTCAGCGTGGGCGGCGTGCTCTATGTGAACGACTCCAAGGCGACCAACGTGAACTCTACCTGGTATGCCCTGGAATGCATGACCACCCCGGTGGTGCTCATCCTGGGCGGCAAGGACAAGGGCAACGACTACTCGCCGCTCTTCGACCTGGTGCGCGAGAAAGTGCGCGCCATCGTGTGCCTGGGCGTGGACAACCGCAAGATTCACGAGGCCTTTGAAGACAAGGTGGACACCATAGTGGACACTTCTTCCGCCGCAGAGGCGGTGCAGGCAGCCAGCTCACTGGCAGTTGAGGGCGACACCGTGCTGCTGAGTCCCTGCTGCGCAAGCTTCGATTTGTTCAAGAGCTATGAAGACCGCGGCCGCCAGTTCAAGGAGGCCGTAAGAAACCTGTAACAAGATTATGGCAAAAGTCAGGCTCAGAGGTGACCGCGTGATATGGTTCATCGTCGCAATCTTTGCGATGATATCCATCATTGCCGTCTTTTCCGTGGGTTCGTTCCTCACCAAGAACAACCCGGAGATCATGAGCAAGACTTCCATCTACCTGGAGCAGCTGGGCAGCGTGGCGCTGGGCTTCGCCGCCATGTTTGCCTGCTACGCCTTCAATTATAATGTATATCGCAAGTTGGCCCCGTACATATTCGGCATCTCGCTGCTGATGCTGCTGATGCTGTTTGTGCCGGCCTTCCAGGACAGGCGCAACGGCGCGGTGCGCGGCCTCAGACTGTTTGGCCACACGCTGCAGGTGTTCGAGTTCGTGAAGGTGGGCCTCATCATATTCCTGAGCTGGGCGCTCGAAAAGTACACCAGGGAGATCAACACCCTCAAGGGCTATTTCCTGAAGCTGCTGGTATGGGTGCTGGCCGTGTGCGCCTGCATCATGGTCAACAGCTTCTCCTCCGCCCTGCTGCTGGCCCTGATCAGCATGATGATGTTCTACTTCATGGACGTCAAGTTCAAGTATCTGGCATTGACCGCGGCGGGGGCCGTGGCCCTGATAGCGATTATCTTTGGCGTGTACCACCTGGCGCTGGCCATCAGCCCCAAGGCGGCCGACGCAGCCATTTTCAACCGCGTGGGCACGGTGGAGAGCCGCATCAAGAATTTTGCGAAGCCGGAAGCTGACAGCACGGTGGACCTGACCAAGCTCACCAGGGAACAGCTGGAGGACATAGACCGCGACCAGCGCCAGAGCGAAAGTGCAAAAATCGCCATCAAAGAGGGCGGCATACTGGGCAAGGGCGTGGGCAACGGCACTGCCCGCTACTCGCTGTCCATGGCATTCTCCGACTTTATCTTCGCAGCCATAGTGGAGGAGACCGGCCTCGTGGGAGGCGTGTTTATAATACTGCTGTACCTGATATTCCTGTTCCGCTGCATCAGCCTGTCGTTCAAGTGCCCTGACGCCTTCTCGCAGGCGCTGGTGCTGGGACTGGCCTTTCTGATCACCACCCAGGCCTTCCTGCACATACTGGTGAATGTGAGGCTGATTCCCATCACCGGCCACACACTGCCGCTGATAAGCCACGGTGGCACGGCCTACCTGGTGCTGAGCGCGGCGGTGGGCATCATTCTGAGCGTGAGCCGCAGCGTGAGCCGTCTGGAAGAGGAGAAACGCCTGGCAGAAGAAGCCGCGGCGGCAGAAGCATCTGGTGCGGAAGCTGCTCCGGCTCCTGGCGAGCCGGCACAGCAGGAGCAGGACACGGTAGAACTTACTGTCGAAGACAGCGACAAACCTTTTTAAACGTTTATAAACGTATATGAAACGGATCATCATAAGCGGCGGCGGCACCGGGGGCCACATTTTCCCGGCAATCAGCATTGCAGACGCACTGCGCAGCAGCGGCACCGAATGCGAAATCCTCTTCGTTGGGGCACAGGGCAAGATGGAGATGGAGCGCGTGCCCAAGGCCGGCTACAAGATAATAGGCCTGCCGGTGGCGGGTCTGCAGAGAAAACTCTCCCTGAAAAACCTGCTGCTGCCGTTCAAGGTGCTCAGCAGCCTTCGCAGGGCAAAGGCCATCATCAGGGAATTCAAACCCGACGTGGCGGTCGGCGTCGGCGGCTATGCCAGCGCCCCCCTGCTCATGGCGGCCAGCTCCATGAAGATCCCCTGCCTGATTCAGGAGCAGAACTCCTTCGCCGGCCTGACCAACAGAAAGCTGGGCGGCAAGGTGCAGAAGATATGCGTGGCCTACGACAAGATGGACCGCTTTTTCCCCGCCGAGAAGATAATCTTCACCGGCAACCCAATACGTGCCGACATCAACCCGCCGACCGAGGCCCAGCGCGCCGAGGGCTATGAATACTACGGCCTCGACCCCAAGAAAAAGACCGTCTTCGTGGTCGGCGGCAGCCTGGGCGCCCGCACCCTGAACGAGAGCGTGCAGAAGTGGATAGTGGAAAAGAGCGCCGGCGCCGACTTCCAGATACTCTGGCAGAGCGGCAAATATTATAAGAGCGAAATCGAGGCCTTCCTGAAGGAACACCCCGCCTCAAATGTCAGGAACTACACCTTCATAGACCGCATGGACCTGGCCTATGCGGTGGCCGACGTGATTATCTCCCGCGCCGGGGCGGGCACCATCTCGGAGTTGTGCGTGAGCGGCAAGGCGACCATATTCGTGCCCTCGCCAAATGTGGCTGAGGACCACCAGCGGCACAATGCCATGGCGCTGGTAGAGAAAAACGCCGCCATGATGGTCTTGGACGCCGATGCCCGCGAAAAGCTTATGGACACGGCCACGGCACTGCTGGCAGACAGCGAAAAAATTGCCTCGATGGAGCGCGAAATCCTCAAGCTCGGCAAGAAAAATGCAGCGAGGGACATCGCCGACGAGGTGCTTAAACTTTGCAGATAGATATGTACGACAACTATTATTTCATAGGAATCGGCGGTATTGGGATGAGCGCCCTTGCCCGCTATTTCAAATACATAGGCAAGAATGTGTCCGGCTACGACCGCACCCCCTCCGCCCTGACTGCCCAACTGGAAAAGGAAGGCATTCTGGTGCACTACGAGGACAGGCCCGACCTGGTGCCCATAAACGTGGCCAAGACCTTTGTGATCTATACCCCGGCCATACCCGAAAGCCTGCAGGAGCTGCAGTTCGTGCGCGAGAAAGGCTACAACCTGTGCAAGCGCTCCCGCGCCCTGGGCGAGATTGCCAGCGGCAAAGACTGCCTGGCGGTGAGCGGCACCCACGGCAAGACCACCACCTCCACCCTTCTGGCACACATATTCACGAGCGGCACCCAGGACGGCTGCACGGCTTTTCTGGGCGGCATCTCCAAGAACTATGGCACCAACCTGCTCATGAGCAAGGGCAATGTGATTGTGGCCGAGGCCGACGAATATGACCGCTCTTTCCTGCAGCTAAAGCCCAAAATCGCGGTGGTGACCGCCATCGACGCCGACCATCTGGACATCTACGGCACCCACGAGGCAGTGAAGGAGGCCTTCGCCGCTTTCGCCGGCCAGGTTGCGTCTGACGGATATGTGGTTGCCAAACTGGGAGCGGACCTGCACACGGAAGGCGTAAAGGCAAAGATTCTGCATTACAGCTACAACACGCCCTGCGACTTCTACGCCTCCGACATAGTGGCGCTCGAGGGCGGATACTTCTCCTTTACCCTGAACCATCCCGGCGGCAAGATGACCGGCTGCACGGTGGGCGTGCCCGGCTGGGTCAATGTAGAGAACGCGGTGGCCGCCTCGGCAGTAGCCTTGCTCTACGGCGTGGAGCCGGAGCGCATCAAGGCCGCCCTGGCCTCTTTCGCCGGCGTGCAGAGGCGCTTTGACATCCATGTCAACACGCCCAAGGTGGCTTATATAGACGACTACGCCCATCACCCGAAGGAGATTGCCACCGCCATCAGCGCAATGCGCGAGATATTCGCCGGCAGGCATCTGACTGGCATTTTCCAGCCTCATCTCTATACCCGCACCCGCGACTTTGCAGACGAGTTTGCCGCCGCCCTGAGCGGGCTTGACAGCCTGATTATGCTGCCCATATACCCCGCCCGCGAGCTGCCGATAGAAGGCGTCAATTCCGAGATGATTCTGAGCAAGGTGACCATCGCCGACAAGACGCTTGTAGAGAAAGCCGCGCTGATGGACACCATAAAAAGCAGAAACATCGACTGCCTCGTAACCTTCGGGGCAGGCGACATAGACAGGTTTATACCTCAGATAGAAGAATACCTCAAGAATGTTTAGGAAGATTCTGGTCATATTCCTGGGAGTGCTTGTATGCGCGCTTCTGAGCGGCTACTTCTGGTGTGCCGACCGTTTCACGGCGCAGCAGGCGGGTTCGCTCACGTGCGACAAGATAGAGGTGATCATCACCAACCCCAGGGCGCAGAACTTCATAAGCGAAGACGAGGTGGCGGCCATGGCTCGCCCCTTCGCCGCAGGCAAGCGCATAGAGGGCCTGGACGTGAATTCCCTGGAAGAATACCTGTGCCACACCAGCGCAATCTGCGCCGCGGAGGCCTATATCCACAATCCCGCGACCCTGACGCTGGAAGTGACCCAGCGCAACCCGGTGCTGCGTTTCCAGACCGAAAGCGGAGGCTTCTACTGCGACAGCAGCGG
>CACXHG010000138.1 GCA_902767355.1 uncultured Bacteroidia bacterium | reverse complement strand
GACGTTGGACCAGAATTCTTTCTTGAGGTCCTGGATCAGCGTGATGGCTTTCTTCAGGCCGGCTTCGTTGCGGGCCATACCCACATATTCCCACATGATGTGGCCGAGCTCTTTATGGATGCTGTCCACGGTGCGTTTGCCCTTGATGGAGAGGAGTTTGGCTATCCTTTCCTTGATGGCCTTTTCTGCCTGCTCGAACTCGGGTGCGTTGGTGTCGGTCTTGGGCTCCTTGAACTTGCTTGCCAGATAGTCGCCTATTGTGTAGGGCAGGATAAAGTAACCGTCTGCCAGACCCTGCATGAGGGCGGAGGCACCCAGGCGGTTACCGCCGTGGTCGCTGAAGTTGGCCTCGCCTATTGCGTACAGGCCGGGGATGGTGGTCTGCAGGTTGTAGTCAACCCAGAGGCCGCCCATTGTGTAGTGGATGGCGGGGAATATCATCATAGGCTCCTTGTAGGGATCCACGTCGTTGATTTCCTCGTACATCTGGAAGAGGTTTCCGTATTTTTCTTCTATATACTTGCGTCCTTTCTGCTCCATGCAGGTCTTGAAATCCAGGAACACTGCCAGACCCTGCTCGTTCACGCCGAAGCCTGCATCGCAGCGCTCTTTTGCGGCGCGGGAAGCCACGTCGCGGGGAACCAGGTTGCCGAATGCGGGATAGCGGCGCTCCAGATAGTAGTCGCGGTCTTCCTCAGCAATCTGGCTGGGTTTCTTGGTACCCTTGCGGATAGCCTCCACATCCTCTTTTTTCTTGGGAACCCAGATGCGGCCGTCGTTGCGCAGCGACTCTGACATGAGGGTAAGCTTGCTCTGCTGGTCACCGTGCACGGGGATGCAGGTGGGGTGGATCTGTGCAAAGCAAGGGTTTGCAAAGTATGCACCCTTCTTGTAGCACTGCCAGGCCGCACTTCCGTTGGAGTTCATGGCGTTGGTGGAGAGGAAATAGGTATTGCCGTATCCGCCGCTGGCCAATACCACTGCGTGGGCTCCGAAGCGCTGGATTTCGCCGGTGGTCAGGTCGCGGGCGATGATACCCTTGGCTTCGCCGTTAATCAGCACCAGATCCAGCATCTCATGGCGAGGATAACTCTTGACAGTACCCTTTGCCACCTGGCGGTTGAGGGCTGCATAGGCGCCCAGAAGCAGCTGCTGACCGGTTTGTCCGCGGGCGTAGAAGGTACGCGATACCTGTGCGCCTCCGAAAGAACGGTTGTCGAGCAGTCCGCCGTAGTCGCGTGCAAAAGGAACACCCTGGGCAACGCACTGGTCGATAATGTTGTTGCTCACCTCGGCCAAACGATAGACATTAGCTTCGCGGCTGCGGTAGTCGCCACCCTTGATGGTGTCGTAGAACAGACGGTAAACGGAGTCGTTGTCGTTCTGATAGTTCTTTGCCGCATTGATACCTCCCTGAGCTGCAATGGAATGGGCGCGGCGGGGAGAGTCGCTGATGCAGAAAATCTTAACGTTGTAGCCAAGTTCACCCAGAGTAGCCGCTGCGCTGGCTCCGGCAAGACCTGTGCCGATTACGATGATTTCCATCTTCTTCTTGTTGGCCGGGCTCACAACCCTGATGTGCGCCTTGTGGTTGGTCCATTTCTCGGCCAACGGCCCTTCGGGAACTTTGGAAATGAGTTCTGTCATTAGAGTATAATGTTTAGTTATTAAAGAGCTTCTTAATAAAGTACAAAGATAATGGAAAAAGTTATACCTTTACACTTATAAACTATAAATAAATGGAGTTTTTCTCTTTAGCCGGCAATATTGCAACCCATATAGAAGATTCCAAGAAGGGAGACAAGACGGTTTTGCTCCTCCATGGTTACATGGAGACGATGTATGTATGGGAAGATATATATAAAGAACTCAGCAGGGATTACAGGGTTATAAGGATGGATATGCCGGGACACGGCCTCAGCTGCACTGCCCCCGTGAACACCATGGAGCTGATGGCGACAGTGGCCAAAGGCGTGCTGGATGTGTGCGGCGTGGAGAAAGCCACCGTCGTGGGCCACTCCATGGGCGGTTTTGCGGCCCTTAAGTGCTGCGAGCTGTTTGCCGACCGCTTCGAGAAAATGGTGCTGCTAAACTCGCACCCTTACCCTGAAACAGAAGAAGATGCAGCCCTGCGCCGCCGCGAGCAGGAAGTGATATCCGCCGGCAAACTGATGCAGCTGGCGGAGCTGTCCATACCCAAGATGTTCCATCCTTCTTCCCTGAGGCGTCTGGACGAGAAAATCCTGGAAATGACGGAACTCTGCGACACGCACGACCCGGCGGGCATAGTTGCCAGCATCAAGGGCCTGGTGCAGAGGGGCGATACTTCTGCCTTTCTGGCGTCCTGCAAAATACCCGTGATGGCAGTCTGCGGAGACAGTGACGGGCTGGTTACGGCAGAATACCGGGCCCGGATTGCTTCAGAATGCAAAAATGTCCGCCTGGAAATTCTCCCGGAGTGCGGACACAATGTATTTCTGGAGTATCCAGAGCGCACGCTTGAGCTGCTGCGGGAGTTTATCTGATTACCAGAGGTAATTGTTGAAAGGGTAGCGTCCGGCGTGTATTTCGGCCACCATCTTGTATAGGTCGGAGCGCATCTTTTCTATGCCGGTGCGGTCCTTTGCGCTTATGAATATGCAGGGCGTGTGTTCGTGCGCCATCCAGCTGTTCTTTATCTCCTCCAGGGTATAGTTGGAAGGCTTTTTCTCGTCTATGGAGAATTCGTCGTAGCTTTCGCTTTGGTAAGCATCTATCTTGTTGAATACCAGATATACAGGCTTGTCGCCGCAGCCTATGTCCTGCAGGGTCTTGTTGACCACCGCGATCTGGTCCTCGAAGTTTGGGTGCGAGATGTCCACCACGTGCATCAGGATGTCGGCCTCGCGCACCTCGTCCAAGGTGCTCTTGAAGGCCTCTATCAGCTGTGTGGGCAGCTTGCGTATGAACCCCACGGTGTCGCTCAGCAAGAAGGGCACATTCTCCAGGACAACCTTCCTTACGGTGGTGTCCAGGGTTGCGAACAGCTTGTTCTCTGCAAACACGTCGCTCTTGGACAGCAGGTTCATCAGCGTGCTCTTGCCCACATTTGTATAGCCCACCAGCGAAATGCGCACCAGGGAGCCGCGGTTGCCGCGCTGCGAAGCCATCTGGCGGTCGATTTTCTTAAGCTGCTCCTTCAGGCGCGAGATGCGGTCCAGGACGATGCGGCGGTCGGTCTCCAGCTGGCTCTCGCCCGGGCCGCGCATGTTGATGCCGCCCCTCTGGCGCTCCAGGTGGGTCCACATGCCGGTCAGGCGCGGCAGCAGATACTGGTACTGCGCCAGCTCCACCTGAGTCTTGGCATAGGCCGTGCGCGCCCGCTGCGCAAAGATGTCCAGGATGAGTCCGGTACGGTCTATCACGCTGCAGCCGGTTTCCTTCTCTATGTTGCGCATCTGGGTGGGACTGAGTTCGTCGTCGAAAATCACGTAGTCTATCTGGTTTTCCTGCACGTAGGCCTTGATTTCGGCCAGTTTGCCCGTGCCGAAGTATATGCCCGGGTGCGGATGGTCCAGGCGCTGGGTAAAGCGCTTTACGACCTGTATGTCGGCCGTTTCTGCCAGGAATACAAGTTCGTCCAGATATTCTTCGCTCTGGCGCAGGAGGTCTTTGTCGGGGATTACTGTCGCAACAACTGCGGTTTCCATCGTTTGGCTTTCAGAAATAAAAAGGTGGTCGTATTTGCGGCCACCTTTATTATGATTTTTTTGACAAATACTATTTAAGCTGGAAGATCACGGGGAAGGTGTAGGTAACCTTTACCGGACGGTCGCGCTGCTTTCCGGGAGTCCATTTAGGCGAACTCGAAACGACCCTGACAGCCTCTTTGTCAAGAGAAGGGTCCACGCCGCGCACGACTTTAACGCCGCTGACGCTGCCGTCTGTATTGACGGTGAACTGGAGGGTAACGCGGCCCTGGATACCGTTTTCCTTTGCGATATCGGGATATGCCAGATGCTGGTTGACCCACTTGGAGAATGCGTTGGCATCTCCGCCCTGGAACATAGGCTTCTGCTCTACCAATGCGAACGGAATAGCCTCTTCCTCTACGGATTCCTCACCTACCTCATAGCCGTAGTCGTTCATGTCCACGCCGAGGTCTTCGCTATCCTCAAAGGAGAACATTTCCTCATCTACCTTGATGTCGTCGTCGACAATCTCGATGGCGTCGGAAAGGATGGGGATTGTAGGCATTTTGGGGCGAACAACGTTTTCCTCTTCTGTGATGGGGATGATTTCCTCTTCTGCTGCAATTATATCATTTGCAGAGAGTTCTGCCTTCTTAATCTCTTTGGATCTCCATTCGAAGGCAATCAGGACAATGGCGAGAGCGGCGATGAGACCGATCTCGAAAAACATTGTCGAACTCTTGGACAGGTCGGCTTTGGGTGATTTCTTAACTTCCATGGCTTATATTATTCTTCAATTGTCAAAATTATTAAGAATAATTTATTTGTCAAAAAAATGTTAGCAATTATTTTACCAAACCCATCTCTTTGAGCACGCTGTTGGTCTTTTCTACAGCGGCTGCGCTCTTGTCGAAAGCCTCTTTCTCTTCTGCGCTGAGCTTGAGCTCGATGATTTTCTCAACACCATTCTTACCGATGACTGCGGGCACGCCGATGCAGATGTCCTTCTTGCCATATTCGCCGTCGAGGGCTACGCAGCAGGGGAATACCTTCTTCTGGTCCAGAACCATAGCCTT
>CACXHG010000137.1 GCA_902767355.1 uncultured Bacteroidia bacterium | reverse complement strand
TTCAGGAAATATTTCGTAAAGGAAATGCACGGACAGTATCCGTTCCCTGAGGCCACTGCCACCACGCAGGTGCTGGTCAGCGGCGAGAGCGGCGGCGGCAGCGCCAAGACCCTCGTGCTGGCGGGCCTCATCGGCGGTCTGTACGACTTCGTGGTCGCCACCTTCGGAGCCTGGGCGGAGACGCTCAGCACCACGGTGATGCACTGGGGACAGGTTGTCGCGGACAAGGCCAAGGTCGTCGTGAAGCTCAATACGGGTGCGGCGGTGCTGGGCCTGGGCTACATCATCGGCCTCAAGTACGCGTTCATCATATGCTGCGGCTCGTTCCTGGTGTGGCTGCTCATCATCCCGCTGATGAACCTCATCTGGGGCGGTCAGGTCATCGACCTCATGGGCACCGGGATTGCCCAGACCGTGGGCCAGATGGCGCCGGAGCAGATTTTCAAGGAGTACGCGCGCCATATAGGAATCGGCGGCATCGCGACGGCTGGCATCATCGGCATCATCAAGAGTGCCGGGGTGATCAAGAGCGCCGTGGGCCTGGCGGTCGGCGAGTTCAAGCGCAAGCCGGGCGCTGCTGAAGCGTCCGTGGAGCGTACGCAGCAGGATCTTCCGATGCGGACCGTGACCTTCGGCATCATCATCGCGCTGCTCGCGATCTTCGCGTTCTTTGCGTTCGGCGGGGTTGTCGAGAGTATCTGGCAGGCGGTGATTGCGCTGCTGATAGTGGCCGTAATCGCCTTCCTCTTCACGACGGTGGCCGCCAACGCCATAGCGATAGTGGGCACGAACCCGGTGAGCGGTATGACCATCATGACGCTGATTATCACCGCGTTGGTGCTTGTCGCCGTTGGGCTTAAGGGCAATGCAGGAATGGTCGCCGCGATGGTTATCGGCGGCGTGGTCTGCACCGCGCTCAGTACCGCAGGCGGCCTCATCACGGACTTCAAGATCGGCTACTGGATCGGCACTACGCCCCGCAAGCAGGAGGCCTGGAAGTTCATCGGCGTTGCCGTTGCTGCGGCGACTGTCGGCGGTGTCATGCTGGTGCTCAACAAGACCTACGGCTTCACGGGCGAGGGCTCGCTGGTGGCTCCGCAGGCCAACGCCATGGCGGCTGTCATCCAGCCGATGATGAACGGCGGCAGCGCCCCCTGGCTGCTCTACGGCATCGGCGCCGTGATCGCCATACTGCTGACCCTGTTCAAGGTTCCCGCGCTGGCGTTCTGCCTGGGCATGTTCATCCCCATCGACCTCAACCTCCCGCTGCTGGTGGGCGGTGCAATCAGCTGGTTTGTAGGCTCCCGCAGCAAAGACAAGGCGCTCAACGCCGCCCGCCAGGAGAAAGGCACCCTTATCGCATCCGGCTTTATCGCCGGCGGCGCCCTGATGGGCGTGGTGAGCGCAATCCTGAAATTCGCCCAGGTGGACTGGTTCCTCTCCGAATGGAACGCCACCTGGGGCGAGGCCATCGCCATTGTGCCTTACCTGTTGATTATTATATATATGATACGTTCTTCAATGAAAGCCCAGAAAGAATAATGGAAAAGATACTCGACAAATTCCTGAGATATGTCTCCTTCGACACCCAGTCGTGCGAAGAGAGCGAGAGCCAGCCTTCCACCGCCAAACAGCTCAAACTGCTGAGCCTGCTGCGCGACGAACTGCAGCAGATGGGCATCGAAGCCACCCTGGACGAATACGGCTATGTGATGGCCTCCATCCCGGCCAATACCGACAAGAAAATCCCCCGCCTGGGCTTCATCGCCCACGTGGACACGTCTCCCGACGCCCCCGGCGACAACATCAAGCCGCAGATAGTGAAGAACTACGACGGCGGCGACATCCAGCTCAATCCAGACAAGTGGCTGCGTGTGAGCGAGTTCCCCGAGATGGCGCAGTACCGCGGCCAGACCCTGATCACCACCGACGGCACTACCCTGCTGGGCGCCGACGACAAGGCCGGCGTGGCCGAGATAATGTGCGCGGCCGAATATATAATGAACCACCCGGAAGAAGAGCACGGCGAGATAAAGATAGCCTTCACCCCCGACGAGGAGATAGGCCGCGGCGTGGTCAAGTTCGACGTGAAGCGCTTCGGCGCCGACTTCGGCTACACCATGGACGGCGGCGAGATAGGCGAGCTGGAATACGAGAATTTCAATGCCGCCAGCGCCAAGATCCACGTCGCCGGGCGCAACATCCACCCCGGTTCGGCCAAGGGCAAGATGATAAACGCCAGCCTGGTGGCCATGGAGTTCAACGGCCTGCTGCCCGTGGAGCAGCGGCCGGAATATACCTGCGGCTACGAAGGGTTCATACACCTGACCAGCTTCAAGGGCGTGGTGGAAGAGGCTGATTTGAGCTACATTATCCGCGACCACGACGCCGCTCTGCTGGAGCGCAAGAAGCAGATCGTGCGCGACGCGGCGGATTTCATCAACCGCAAATACGGCAATATCGTCACGGCCGACATACGCGACCAGTACCGCAACATGCGCGAGCAGATTCAGCCGCATATCCACGTGGTGGACAATGCCAAGAAGGCCATGAAGATGGCCGGCATAAAGCCCAAGGTGCAGCCCATACGCGGCGGCACCGACGGCGCCAACCTGTCGTTCATGGGCCTGCCCTGCCCCAACATCTTTGCCGGCGGGCACAATTTCCACGGCAAGCTGGAGTTCGTGCCGCTGGAGAGTATGGAAAAGGCCTGCGAGGTCATTCTGAACATCATCAGGATATATGCACAGAGCTAAACTGCGCCCGGTCGCATTTTCGACAATACCGCTGCTGACACTGTCGGTGGCGGTAATGCTTGTCAGTTGCCGCAGCGCCAGGATAGCCCCGAACGCAACCAGTGTCATCCCGAGCGAAGTCGAGGGATCTCTCCCCGACACCACCTTCACCCTCACCCTCGAGGGCGAGGACTGCCGCTTTGCCGACCACGCCGACTATGGCATCTACGTGCCGTCCACGGCAGAAAAAATCCGCGGCATAATGGTGTTCCAGCACGGCTGCAGCCAGGAAGAGTTCGGCCTGAGCCGTCACCACGACGTGCAGTACCAGGCCTTTGCCCGCAAGTGGGACCTGGCGATAATAGAGACGACCATCTTCGGCCTCTGCGACGTGTGGGCCCGCCCCGCCGAGGGCAGCTACAAGGCCTTGATGCTGGCCTTGACAAAGGCAGGCGTGCGCACCGGCCACAGCGAGCTGGCAAATGCCCCCCTGCTTGTCTGGGGCCATTCCGGCGGCGGATTCTGGGTGCTGAGCATGCTGCACGAACATCCGGAGCGCATAATAGCCGCCATTGCCTATTCCGCAGCCTGGGACCCGCAGTGGGACTATCCCGAAGCGGCCTACGAGGTCCCCATCCTCTTCCGCCATGCCGGTCCGGGCGAAGGGGCCGACAACATCCCGGCCACCGCCCGCCACTCGTTTGCCCATCTGCGGGCCCACGACGCTCCGGCGGCGATAGCCTACACCCGCGGCCAGGGCCACAACCACAGCTATATGCGCACCATCACCGTCCCCTTCTGGGAGGCCGCCCTCCAGCAGCGCCTTGCCCCAGACGGCAGTCTCAAGCCCATAGACCGCGGCCAGAGTTATCTGGTGGATACCGTCTCGTTCAATATCTACCGAGCAGCGGACTTCCGAGGCGAAAGCCGGGGCTTGTGCCTGCTGCCGGACTACGGCAGCGCCTATGCCTTCAGGGAGTTTGCCTTAAAAGGCGCAGTGAGGGACGCCACCCCACCCCCGGCACCGTTTGATGTCGCCATCGAAACAGACGGCGAAGGGAATAGCTTCCTCGTCTGGCGCGCCGACGCCGACCTGGAGTCGGGCATCGGGCATTTCAACATCTACGACGGAGACGGACGCCTGATCGGACGCATCCCCGAAGAAGGCCTCTACCAGGACTTTGACCGCAACGGCGACCAGGCCCGGCCGATGATCCCTCCTGAAATGAAATTCCGCCTGAGCGGAAATGACAGGGGCCCGTTCTGCGTGCAGACCGTCAACCGCGACGGCCGCGCTTCAGAAAAAGCAGTGCTGATTACTCCCGCGCGTAAATCTTGAAGCGCCAGGTCAGGCCGATGTCGTAGTTGCTGATGCGGTCGTGGTTGTCGCGGAAAAAGACCGCGTGCAGCCGCAGGTTGTCGTTGCCCAGGGGGAAATATTCCACGCCGCAGCCGCCGTAAAGGAAATTGTGGCCGGCAAGCAGTGCCGTGTTGTATGACAGGCCATCCTCATCCACATTTTCGGCGGCATTTACCTCGTAACCGAACTTGGTGCACAGGTTCCACTTGCCCACAGAATAAATCATCTTGCAGATGGCCGTCCAGTCCGACAGGAAAAAGCGCGGCTGCCGCAGTGAGGCGCGGTTCATAAGATCGATGTCCACCACCAGCGGCCCGAAATGGTATTTGTTGCCCAGGATGATGTAGTTCATCTTGCGGTGGAACTGGTCTTCCACGATATTGAAGCTCCAGAGCGTCTCCCACATCGGCACGATATGGCCGTGCCAGTAGGCGTTGTAGGAATAGGCATCCTGTCGGCCGGAAGAAATCGGCGACGGGGCAAACTGCAGCGAGAGCTCCTGCCCGGGCGCAAAGCTGTAGGTGGCGGTGGCGCCAAAGGCGTAGTACTGATACAGATGCGAGCAGAACGCGCTGTAGTAATACACCTCTATTGGCGCTGAATCTATCTCGTAGCCGCCCAGCAGGATGGCTTGCTTGCCAAAGGTAAAGGACCACTGCCCGTTAGCCTGCCACTTGAGCCACAAAAAGTCGGTGGCGTTGAACGGATTCTCCGCATCTATCCTCTTGTTCATCCGTTGCCGCACCCGGAAGCTCAGATTGTCGGACAGGTGGCCGGCGATGTGGACATTGAAATAATCGCCCTGGAAGTGGGTGGAATACACCCCCGCCTCTGTCTGCTGATGAAATGTGGCGCGGGCGTCAATCCAAAGGGAGTCCACATGGGTCTGCTGCGCACATAGCAGCTGCCCCGGTGACGAAAGGGCGGCGAGGAGCACCGCAAGCAATATCTTTTTTGTCATAATGCAAATATAGCAATATCTTTACCCTGATAAAAGCCCAAAAGACCATGAAACGACTTCTCGCCACCATCCTGATTGCCCTGGCAGCACTTATGCCGGCACGGGCCCAGCGCAACAGCCTTCGCGCCCCGGCCTACCCCATCATCACCATCGACCCCAACATCAGCGCCTGGAGCGCGGCAGACCGGCTCTACGACGAGGACCTGCGCCACTGGAGCCTGAAGCATTTCCCGCTGAGGGGCTATCTGACGGTGGATGGCGTCGAATATCGCTTTATGGGCGGCGGCGACGGCACCACAGCCACCCAGCTTTATGCCGACGTGCAGGCCACCCAGACGCACTACGCTTTCAGCTGCGGTCCTGTAGAACTGCAGCTAACGTTTATGGCCCCCCTGCTGATGAACGATCTGGAACTCATCAGCCGGCCGGTGAACTACATATCCTACAAGATTATACCTTCCGACAAGACTCCGCACAGCATCTGCCTGCGCTTCGAAGCCTCTCCCCTTTGGGGCGTGAACACGCCCGACCAGGAGACAGTGCAGGCCCGGCGCGAGTCCGGGCAGTTGGTGCTGCTTTCCACCGGAACCAAGAGCCAGGATATCCTGGGCCGCAAGGGCGACGACGTGCGCATCGACTGGGGCTATTTCTATCTGGCAGCCGAGAAAAAAGGCACTGACGCCCGCATCGGCGAGGGCGGGATGCTGATTCTGGAGCGCGACTTTGGAACCACCCGTATGGAATCCGGCAAGATCATGGCCGGCTACGACGACATCTACTCCGTGCGGTATTTCGGCGATAAGCTGCGCCCGTACTGGAACCGCAGCGGCGACAAGACCATAGACGAGATGTTCCACGCCGCCCTCAAGGATTACAAACTGCTCAGACGCCGCTGCAGCGCCTTTGACCGCAAGCTGATCAAGGATGCCGGACGCGCCGGCGGCCGCAAATACGCCGAGCTGTGCGCGCTGGCCTACCGCCAGAGCATCCACGCCCACAAACTGGTAGAATCACCCCAAGGCGAGCTGCTGATGCTCAGCAAGGAGAACTACAGCAACGGCTCCATAGCCACCGTGGATGTGGCCTACCCCGCAGCCCCGCTCTACCTCAAATACAACCCCCACCTGGCAGAGGCCATCATAAACGGCAACTTCTACTATTCCGAGAGCGGCCGCTGGACCAAGCCCTTCCCCTCCCACGACTTGGGCACCTACCCCATAGCCGAGGGCCAGACCTACGGCGGCGACATGCCCGTGGAGGAGGCCGGCAATATGATAATCCTCACGGCAGCCATCTGCCACCGCGAGAAAAGCTGGGCCTATGCCCAGAAGCATTGGGAGACACTCTCCAGGTGGGCGGCCTACCTGCGCACTTTTGGCCTGGACCCCGAAAACCAGCTTTGCACCGACGATTTCGCCGGCCACTTTGCCCACAACACCAACCTCTCTATCAAGGCGATAGAAGCCCTTGGCGCATACGCGCAGATGGCCCGAAAGCTGGGTAAGAAAGACATCGCCGCAGACTACGACGCCGAGGCGCGCCGTATGGCGGCAGAGTGGGTCAAGATGGCCGACGACGGCGACCACTACCGCCTGACCTTTGACAAACCTGGCACCTGGAGCCAGAAATACAATCTTGTCTGGGACAAACTCCTGGGGCTGAACATCTTCCCCGAGAATGTGGCCGCAGAGGAGATTGCTTACTACAAGACCAAACTGAACCCTTACGGCCTGCCGTTGGACAACCGCGAGATGTACACCAAGAGCGACTGGATAATCTGGACCGCCACCATGGCCACAAACCGGGAAGACTTTGACGCCCTCATAAACCCTATGTCGCGATTCTACAACGAGACCGTGGACCGCATCCCCATGAGTGACTGGTACTTCACCCACGCCCCGCACCACCGCGGCTTCCGTGCCCGCAGCGTAGTAGGCGGCTACTTTATTAAGATGCTGTAATTATTTCAGCTGCGAACAGTTCCAGCCGATGCTGGACGGAGGCAGGTTGTCGCGGCCCCAGTCTTTGTTGGGTAGGGGGCCCATCGCCAGTTCCAGCACTCCGCCGGCCATAAGTTCCTCGTGGGTGAACCAGCTGCGATCCAGCGCCTTGCCGTTCAGGCGGGCGCTCTGGATGTACTTATTCTCTTTGGAATAATTCTTTGCCTTGACAGTAAAGCTCTTGCCGTCGGGCAGAGTGATGGTAATCTCGTCAAAGAAGGGGCTGCCGATTGCATAGACGGGAATGCCGGGCGTGACGGGGAAAAAGCCCATCATCGAGAACACCACGAAAGAGCTCATTCCGCCGCCGTCCTCGTCACCGGGAATGCCGGAGACAGTGTCGGCAAACAGATTGTCTATCAGGTGATGGATGCGCTTCTGGGTTTTCCAGGGAGAGCCAAGATAGTTGTAGATGTAGGGGATATGGAAGCTGGGTTCGTTGCCCATAGCAAACTGACCCACCATACCGGTGGCATCGGGCAGAATCTTGAAAAACTCGAACTTGGGCTTGTCCAGCTGTATGCGGAACAGATCGTCCAGATTCTTTTCTGCCTGCTCGCGGCCGCCCATAAGGGCAAAGAGGCCGTCAAAGTCGTGCTTTACATCCCACTGGAAAGTGTAGGCGTTGTTCTCGGTATAATAAGCGCGGTCCATATAGCGCGGGTCCACGCCCTCTATCCAGTTGCCGTCCTTGTCCTTAGGCCAGAGCATCTTCTTGTCGGGACGGTAAACATTCTTGTAGAAAGCCGCCCTGTCCAGGAAAAGCTTTTCGTCGTCGGCCTTTCCCAGCTCGCGGGCCAGCTGGGCGGTGGCCCAGTCGGCATAGGAGAACACCGTGGACAGGGACACCGACTGGCGGCGCTCCCACGGCAGAGACACAGCCTCTACGGTCTCGGTCTCGCCGGGGTGCAGGGCAGGATACCAGCCGTGCTCGTTATAAAAGTCGTCCAGCTCGCATTTGGGGCCGTTGCGCCAGGGCAGCAGAGTCGCCTCCAGCGAATTGGCTCTGACACCCTCGTAGGCCGTCTCAAGGTCGAAATCCAGGCCCTTGGCGCGGGAATCGGCCATCCATACCGCCGCAAAGTTGCCGGTCATGGCCGGCCAGTCGCCCCATACCACGGCAAAAGAAGGCATAGTGCCGCCCTGCTCGTACATCTGCACGTAGCTGCGCAGCTTGTCCTCTTCCTGGGCGGGATTGAGTATGGTTTGCAGCGGCTCCAGAGATACATAAGTATCCCACAGCCAGTTATCGACATAGAACGGGCGGGAATCCTCGTGCACCTTGTGGTCGAAGGCGCTATAGTAGCGGCCGTATTCGCTGATGTCCACCATACGCTCGCAGCAGCGCCAGAAGGAGGTGTAGAACAGCCGGCGCTGGGCCTCCGTTCCACCTTTGACGCTGATGCGGCCAAGGGTATTCTCCCAGGCTGACTTGGCGGCGGAGAGCACCCTGTTATAGTCGGGGGCGGGAATCTCCTGCTCTATATTTGCCAGCGCCTGGTCGGAGTCGATGTATGATATGCCATAGCGCAGGGTGACCTTCTTGGCGGGGACAGACAGCAGAATGGCATTGCCGTCGGCGGGAGCCTCGGCCACCGTCACGGGGCAGTCGAAAAGCACTGCCGTATAGGCCGTCATTCCGGCAAAATCTTCGCTGGCGCGAAGCACACCGCCGTCAAAAGCAAAATGCCCGTGGCCGTTGATGCTGCGGAACCTCAGCAGGCCGCTGCCCTCGAAATTGACCTCGATTATGCCGCATTTTTTGGCGACAGTGAAGCGTATGTCGCAGCCTTCCAGGCGGGAGCGATATTCGTAGGGTGTTGTCTTCTCGCCGTCGTAAATCTGCCAGGCGCTGCGCCAGGGCCCGGTGAGACTCTCTTTATTGAGCGGCAAAAAGCCGAACACGCTCTGCAGGCGATGGGTGGTGAGCGTCAGCGGATAGTCCCAAACGCGGTCGTCCAGCAGGTCGGCGCGGGCCGGCGACCAGCGCACCAGCTGGTTGGGCAACTGCACCGTGGGGCGGGTGGGCTGCAGCAGCACCCCTACTCCGCCGATACTGGTGTCCACATTTTCCAAAGCGTTAGTACAAGGTCGGTTGCACGCAGCCACAGCCGCTGCGATCAGAAGCGGAATCAGTATTCTTTTCATTTCAACAAAGATTGACGGTCTATACTGCGGGTGGGGAAAATATAGCGCCCGGTGCCGGCCTCACCCTTGATTTTTGCCAGCAGCAGGTCGAACGACTTCTGCGCAATCTCGGCTATCGGCTGCTCTATGTAGCGGATGTCGGTGGCGCCGGTCACATAGGGGCGCACATCGTCGAAACAGAGCACGCACTGCCGCTGGGGAACCCCTCCTACTTTGGACACCACCTTCATGGCCTCCGTGAAGACGCGGTGGGAAGAGAAGAAAACGGCATCGGTGGCCATGACGTCGTCCAGCGGCACAAGCAGGTCGCGCTCCATCTCCTCTCCGAAGCGGATGCGGTGTATGGCAATGTGCTCCTGCTGCCCGGCGGCCTTCATGGCATCGATATAACCCCTTTCGCGCTCGTTGAGCGGCGGGATATTCAGATCCAGGCGCATCATGCAGATCTTCTTGAACCCTTCCGAGAGCAACTCGCTCACAGCCTTTTTTGAGGCCTCGTAGTTGTCCACGCCCACATAATCGGCACTGACGCCCTCGCAGAAGCGGTCCACCGTCACCAGCGGCACTTTCTGGTCTATAATCATCCTCAGGGAATCCTGGCCGCCCGGGGTCGGCACAGCGATAATGCCGTCCACCTGCTTGCTTATGAGCAGGCGGGCCATCTGCTCGAATTCCTGGTCATTTTCGTTACTGTTGATGGTCAGCACCAGATAGCCGGCCTTCTTGGCCGCCTCCTGGATATGAAAGGTCATCTGTGCGAAAAACTCATTGGAAATGTCGGTGACAATCACGCTGATAAGGTTGGAAGAGCCCACGCGCAGCGAGCGCGCCAGCTCGTTCAGGTGATAGTCCATTTCCTTTGCCGCCTGAAGCACTTTCTTCTTGACGGCTTCGCTCACGCGGCCGTCCGATTTGCCGCTCAGCACCAGCGAGACAGTGCTCCTGGAAATATTCAGCCGGCGGGCTATGTCTTGCATTGATGTCATGACTGCGCTATATAAGATTTTCAAAGATAATCATTTTCCCAAATAATCCTACAATAGCAGGTCAATCGAGTGATTAAATTACAGATTCTCGAACTTTACGGGGTATTGCTCGCCGGAGAGTTTGCGGTAGTTGGACTGGAAGACGGAGTAGCGCACCAGGGCATCGTCGCGGCGGCCGAGTGCCAGCAGGGCCTTGACGCCCAGGCGCATCGCCTGCTCGTCCAAAAGGTCGTATTCAAAGGCCATATCGGCAATCTCTATGGTGGCCCGCAGCTGGCCGGATGCATATTTTTCCTTCATCTGCTGGGATATAAACGGCAGGATGGCCCTCTCGGTGTCGGACTTGAAGGAGTCGAACACCGGATCGTGGACGTCCTTGAGGAAGCGGCCGCGACTGACTATACCCAGGGCGCGGTCGCTGTCGCCGCTGGCCATGCAGCCCATGAAATCGCGCAGGTCCAGATGAAACGCTTCGGAAAATTCCAGGCGGTAGAGGTTGTCTGCATAGTCCAGTGACAGCCCTTTGATGGGGGCGATGGCCTTGCGCAGGTTGCTGATGGCCACGCCACGGGAGTTACGGGCCTTGTCGGGCTCTTTGTCGGGCCAGAGTATGCCGCTCAGGCGCGAGGGTGAAACCCCTGCCTCCGAGTATTTTACTAGTAGCAGCAGCAGGGTCCGTACCTGCTGGGAGAACTGGTCGCTGATGTTGTTCCCCTCGTGGTCGAAGGCCGCAAAGTCGCCGAAAAGATGTATGGAATCCGGCTCCTGCGGCGCCGTGTAAATCTTTTTGGCAGGATCTTTTTTGGAGAGAAGATAATTGTCGTTCTCTTCGCGGCGCCGCCTCCTGACCCGCATCAGGCGCAGCAGCGTCAGGGCCACTGCGGCCACGGCCAGGATTGCCGCAAGGACCATGACGGCGACGGGCAGGCGCCCCTTCTCCTGAGCCAAATCCCCGGCCGGCGGGAAAAGCATGGTATAGACATCTACGGTCGGCACCAGCGACTTGTCCTTATTTACGCACAGCGCCACCAGACGGCCCAGAGCCTCGTCGAAATAGAGCTGGTTATAACACCAGACCTTGTCGGAATCCACTTCTATGGGAGAGGAGACTCTGGTATGGCTGCCGTCCGACAGGTCGAAACGGTAGAGATACATGGGCGCCGTGGTCAGATATTCAGGATAGCAGAGGGCGTAAAAGCAGTCGTCCATAACCACCAATCCCCTGGCCGGGACGCAGGGTTCGCGGCCGAAGTCGGTGTTCCACAGAAACTTGCATTCGCCGCTGCGAAGGTCATAGCGGTGCAGGTCATAGAAGTAGCGACGGCCCACAACCTCTTCGCCGGACTCATTGCCCATGCCACCATATATATATGCATAGCGGCCGTCGGCAGAGAGCCCGGCCGAACAGAAGAAGCGCGGGAAAAGCAGGGCCTCGCCTTCTTCCACCACAAGGTTTTTCTGCCAGCTGCCGTCGGGCTCTAAGGTATAGAACGAGCCGTTGAAATACATGTCGCCGTAGCCGCCGAAGAAAGTCAGCTTGCCGCTCACGGGATTCAGAAAAGCGGCATGATGGTGCATAGGGCCGTCCAGCCGGTCTTGGCTGAGGGTCTCCCAGGCGAGGGTTCGCAGGTTGAGCCGGGCCACAGAAGGCCCTTCGCCCGGGATCTCCCACTCGTTCAGCTCATAGGCATACAGGCAGCTGTCCTTGAGAAACGACGTGCCGGCAAGGATGTTCAGAGGCATGGCCGATGCATAATCACTGCGCGTCTTGACCTCCAGGCCCATATCATATCTGAGCAGCCCGCTGCAGTCGTACAGGACCACTTCGTGGGCTGCGGTATCGTAGTAAACTCCCGCCTTGCTGCCCGTAGAAAGGGTGGCCACCTTCTTCCAGTGGGTTGCGTCATGGCTCTGCCAGATGGGGTTTTCCACCTTGCCCATGGCCACGCCGCGCCCGTCGTGGATCCGCGTCCCGGAACTTTCGTCCAGAGGGAAGGTGAAAGTACGGCTGCCGTCGCAGACCGCAAGATTGCGCACTGCAAACGAGGGCAGCTCCACCACATAGGCACTCGTTCCGAAAAACAGCCGGGGTCGGAAAATGTCGGAATCGAAATGCACCGCACGCGAAAACCTGAGCGTATCCATGCTAAAGTACAGCGAGTCCTGCACCGCGTCGAAACAGACGCGCATCCTGTGCCACTTATAGTTGGCCATCTGCGAGCGGTCAATCTGGGCACAGATGGCGCTGCGATGGCCTTCGTCGTTGAGCCGCAGCACAATCTGCTCCCCCCTGGCGTCATAGGACAGATTCCATATACGCCCGGGATCGTCCAGATTGCCGACCCTGAAGATATAGCCGTAGCGGGAAGTGGGATAAGTGACTATGTCGAACGATATATCAAGCCTCTGCGAAAAGCGCGGGACGCGCGACGAGAAAACTTCGTAGCTGGTGCGCTCGTCTATGGTGTAGTTCATGCTGCGGAATTCGAGTCCCTGAGCCACCAATGCCGCAAAGGCTGCGTGGAAGAGCAATAAAAAGGCTACGAAACGTTTCATTTAATCGAAATTGGCAAATTTTAATACAAATTAATCGAATATTTTTTGATTTTAAGAGCATCTTAAACAATAAAATAATACATAGTGCCTAAATTTGTATGTAGCAGATGCGAGTTTCATTGAATAGTCAATCGATTAACCATTTTTTGTTGTGAGACACATCCGACACCTACTCTTTTTGCTGGCAGTGGCAGTCGCAGCCAACTGGGGTTTTGCCCCCGATGCATCGGCGCAGAATGCCGGCAAAGTGACCTGCACCGTCAGCGACGATGCGGGGCCGCTTCCCGGAGCCGTAGCGCGCGTCAAGGGCAGCGACAACGCAGCTGTCACCGACCTCGACGGCAAAGCCACCATCGGCGGCATCAAATCCACCGTAACACTGGTTGTGAGCCTGCTGGGCTATCTCGACCAGGAGGTGGAAGCATCGCCCGGGGACGATCTGAATATTATCATGAAAGAAGACCGGCAGATGCTGGACGAGGTCATAGTCATAGGCTACGGTACCGCCAAGCGTAAGGACTACACCGGCAGCGTGGCTTCTGTAAGGCTTGAGAATTCGCCCATAGCCCAGGCCGTGAACAGCAACGCCCTGGAGTCGCTCAAGGGCAACGTCTCGGGTCTGGACATCGGCGCCACCAACTCCGCCGGCGGTCAGCCCAGCGTGCAGGTGCGCGGCCAGAAGAACTTCTCGGGCGCATCTTCGCCGCTAATAGTGCTGGACGGCCTTATATTTATGGGAGGCCTGAACGATATCAACCCAGCCGACATCGCCACCATAGATATATTGAAGGATGCCAGCAGTGCCGCCACCTACGGCTCCCGAAGCGCCAACGGCGTGATTGTGATAACCACCAAAAAAGGTGTCAGCCACAAGCCCACCATCAGCTTCAACGCTTCTTACTCGGCTGCCACATGGGGCAACAAGCCGCGCATGAAGACCGGCCAGGCCTATGTGGATGCCATCATGGCTCGCAACAACCGTACCGACCTGGGCTGGATGTCTCCGCAGGAATACCTCAACTACCAGACGGGTCAGACCACCGACTGGCTGGACTACAGCAGCCGCATCGGCAGCAAGCAGGACTACCAGTTCTCCGTCGGCGGCGCAGGCCAGGGCATCAATTACTATTTCTCTTCGTCTTGGACCGACAACAAGGGCATTATAATAGGTGACGACTTCAACCGCTTCAACCTGCTGGGCAAGCTCTCTACGGACATTACCGACTGGCTCAACGTAAGTGTGGACGCCGCCTTCACCCGCCAGGACTACTCCGGCGTGGCGGCCAACATCCTCACCGCTTATTACCTGAGTCCTTACGGCGCACCCTACAGATATAACACACGCGAGCTGGAGAAATACCCCGTGACCAGTTCCGACGGCTACCAGAACCCGCTCTGGCAGGCCGACAAAAGCATGCGCCAGGATGTGGATATACGCAACAACTATCGCCTGCAGGCCAGCGCCGTGATCAAGGCGCCCTGGGTGGAGGGGCTGTCGCTGCGGCTGAACTATTCCTATACCGACACCAGGAAGAACACGAGCGACTTCCGCAACGAACGCTATTCAGTGCAGGAAGGCCGCTACGACGACGATACCCGCTACAGCTCCGAAACCTACCGCAAATTGCTCTCGTCGGCAAACGGCACACGCAAGAACGAAGATACTTATTCCCGCCTGTTCGACGCCATCCTCAATTACACCCGCGCTTTCGGTAAGCACGACGTGGATGCCACGTTGGTGGCAACCCGCGACCATTCCGTATACACCATGGAAAGAATGGACGGCTCCAACTTCTACGCCAACGGCAACACCACCCTGGGCATAAACGGCTTAAGGAAGGCCACCGTGCAGAAGGTGAGCGAAGACGGCGTGGAAACGGCCAACATCGGCTATCTGGCACGTGTGCTCTATAATTATGACAGCCGGTATTCCTTCACCGCCAGCTTCCGCCGCGACGGCGCCTCGGTGTTCGGAACCAACCGCAAATGGGGCAACTTCTGGTCTGTCGGAGCAGCCTGGACGCCCTCCAGGGAAGCCTTCTGGACTCCCGAGCTCAAGCGCATCGTCACCGACCTCAAGATCAAGGCTTCCGCCGGCGTGAACGGCAACCAGACCCTGGCGGCCTACAGCACCCTGTCCAAGGTGATCAACGGCCAGGACGGTGGCATACGCTACGAGTGGGATACCAGCGAGATACTCTACGGCATGGCCATCAGCTCGCTGGGCAACGACAATCTGGGCTGGGAGGCTACCACCGCCTACAACTTCGGAATCGAGGCAAACTTCTTTGACGGCCGGCTGGACCTGGACCTGGAGACCTATTATTCCCAGACCAAGGACCAGATATTCGACCGCACCATCCCGTCCATGACAGGTTTTGAAACCGTCAAATCTACAATGGGCCAGGTAGACAACATCGGTATCGAGGCCACCATCCATTCGCTGAACATACGCACCCGCGACTTCCAGTGGAACACCGGCCTGACCTTCTGGCTGAACCGCAACAAGCTGGTGCACCTCTACTATGAGGATCTGGACGGCGACGGAAGAGAAGACGACGACATATCCAACAGCCGCTTCATAGGCAAGAGCCTGGGCGCCATCTTCGGCTATGTGCAGGACGGCCTGGTGCAGCTGGACGACGTGGACTATATCGGCGTTTACGGCGGTGTGCCAGGCTCACCCAAATATGTGGACATCAATCAGGACGACCAGATTAACGCCGACGACCGCGTGATACTGGGCTACACTTCGCCCAACTTCCGCCTGAACCTGAGCAACACTTTGACCTACAAGCAGTTCGAGCTGTATGCCATGATTGCCGGCATCTTCGGAGGGGCTGGTCGCTACCTGCGCGAAAATCAGAACGCCTTCCGCGTGTCCAACGTGACCGGCTACGCCACGGCCAACCTCATAGACATCCCCTGGTGGACCCCCGAGAACCCGAACAACGTCTATCCCGCCGCCACCTTCTCTACCGACGGCCGCTTCAAGGGTCTCCAGGACCGAACCTTCGTCCGCCTGCAGGACGTGACTCTCTCCTACACCTTCAAAAAGAGCCTCATGGAGAGATGGCACATAAATAATCTCAAGCTGTTCATCTCCGGCAAGAACCTTCTGACCTTCACCCGCTGGGTGGGCGACGATCCCGAGACCGGCAGCAGCGTCCTTTCATCAACCATGCCCGTATCCAAGAGCGTGACCGCGGGCGTAAGCTTTAGTTTCTAGCGCCATGAAGAAGATATTTATCATAATAGCGGCTGCCCTTGCGCTTGCAAGCTGCAACGACGACGCCTTCCTGACGGAGAATCCGAAGTATCTATACACTCCGGACAATGCCTTCTTCACCCAGGACCAGGTGGACCAGACCCTTCTGACCTGCTACTCCAGCATACGCGACATACGTTCGATGCGCAACGAGGGCCACGAATACTTTGTGATGCGCATGTGCAACGGCACCGACATGTACGATGTGACCACGGTGCGCCACTCCTACCAGTTCAACGATTACGCCAATATCAACCCGGAGCACAGGGTCTTCAAATTCATCTTCAATTATTGGTACAAGATTATATCCTATGCCAATATGGCGCTCTATGCGGCCGACCTGCCGCAGATTACCTGGGATTCGCAGGAAACCAAGGCTTACGCCCAGGCGCAGGCGCACTTTTTCCGCGCCTATGCCTATATGAATCTTGCGGAATGCTTCGGCGGCGTGTTCATCGTGGAGGACCTCTGCACCGAACCCCGCTTCAACTTCGAGCGCTCGACCAGGGTTGAGACCTACCAGTACGCCATCGACGAGCTCAAGGACCGCCTGGAGGACTTTCCCGAGATGAGCCCCGTCAAAGGCAAACTGGTGCGGGGTGCAGCCCAGCACATCCTGGCACAGCTGCATCTGGACATGGGTATCGCCCTGGAAGAGGAGGGCCGTGCAGAAGAAGCCAAGGCCTCCTATGCCAAGTCCGGCGAATATGCTTCGGCTCTGATAGACGGCGGCATCTATTCGCTGATGCGCAACCGTTTCGGCACACGCATGACCCAGGGCCCGAAGTTCTATTATGCGAATATTCCCAAGTACAAGACCGCCAACCACACTTATGCCAGCGCCGGCATCGTGCTGGAAGGCAACGTCTTCTGGGATATGTTCCAGACCGGCAATATCGCCTATCAGGACGGCAATAAGGAAGCCATCTGGACCATCAACATCTCGCTGGATGCCTGGGTGGCCGGCGACCGCGTCTCCAGGCTCGCGTATTCCCGCTGCTTTGCGCCGAGTATACGCGAATCCCTGCCGGGCGTGCTCGACGGCACCATGGAGGACACCGGCGGCCGCGGCGTGACCTGGGTATGCCCTACCCACTACGCCCGCGACCAGGTCTGGGAAGGCAAATGGGGCGAGGGCGACATCCGCAACAGCGAGGTCTGCAACCGCCGCACCTTCCTGGGCAATGTGCCGGGCAACTCTTATTATGGCAAGGTCATCCCCTGGAGCATGCTCTACCACGACGGGGCCGACTCCAACACCAGACAGGCTGCCTATACCCAGGCCTTCCCCATTTCCTGCAAGGTCAGCAGCGACATCTATCCCGACGACGACAAGGGCGGCAACAAGAGCAATCTCTACCGCGACGACTATATGATACGTCTGGCCGAAACCTATCTGATCCGGGCCGAATCCAGGATGCGCGCCGGCGACCTGGAGGGTGCTGCCAGCGACATAAACGCCGTGCGCAGCCGCGCTCACGCCACTTACATGGTGACCGCAGCCGACATGAACCTGAACCTTATCCTGGACGAACGCGCCCGCGAGCTCATATTCGAAGAGAACCGCTGGAACACCCTCCTGAGGATGGGCGGCACCCTCGCCTCGGAGCGCATCCGGGAGTATTCGTACTGGGATTATCCCCGCAGCGGCACCATGAAGAACTTTGGCCTGTGGCCCATACCCCAGACCGTTATCGACACCAACAAAGACGTTAAGATTGAACAAAATGAAGGCTGGAATTAAATATTTGGTACTGGCAGCGCTCCTGATGCTGCCCACTATTGCTTCCTGTAAACCGGAATACACACTGCCGGACACTTCCCTGCCCGAGCTGCCCGACGGGGCCGTGCTCTGGCTGGATCTGACACGTCTGAATTCGGCCAGCACCAGCGACACCACCGCCCTGCACAAGATCTGGGATTCGGTGCACATCGCAGCCACCCTTCAGGGCATAGTGAACCGCGAGCAGCCCCTGCTCTATCTGGATTACGTCGTGAACGAATGGGGGAATGCCGACGAATACTGGTGGGACATTTACTCCGCTCCGGGCGAATGGCTCGCCGGACGGCAGAAAGTCACCATATATGACCCGATAAAGGCCTGCGACATGCTGCGCGACCGCATCCAGGGCCTGGTGGTCTATGACCCCAAGGTGCCCGCCACAAGCTGCCTGGCATCTACCATCGCCGGCGTGGAAGACCTGGTGGCAGTGCGCTACGACCCCACTCCCGGCAGTTTCTACACCCGATTCATGGCGCGCGAGTATCCGGTCAAGGTCTGGCTCGTGAACCCCGACGGAAGCTCCATCTTCAGTTCCAAGACCGATGTTTACAACTGGGCCATAGAGAACTATCTTGCGGCCGGCAAATGCAACACCGAATACGCCGCTTATTACATAGACCAGTTCTGGATGAACGACCCCGGCGCCGCCGCGAAGAACCATCACCAGCTGAGCAACCACGACTATTTCGTGGGCAAGAAGGCCTTCTTCTTCGACCTCTCTCCCTGGATAGACGAGGTTGCCACCGACGACCCCCAGGGAACGGTCGGCGGCGACTACGACACCATGAAGAAGATGCTGCTGGAAATCTACCGCCAGAACGGCAACGGCGACACCTTCTGCCACATCGGAGGCTTCCCCGCCTGGCCTTTCAAATACACCAATTCCCGCCAGATAGGCGGCCGCCACAAGCCCACCGAAACAGAGTGGAAATTCGCCGAAATCATAGGCGAATACAATGCCTTCCACGACGCCGACGCAGCCAACTACGGCGCTCTGGCCAACGCCTCTTTCTGGCAGCACTTCCCGCTGCAGGACAAGTATCCGCAGAAGTGGGTGACCCGCGACGAACTCAAGGCCAAGGGCTATCTGAAGGCCGACGGCAAGCTGGACCGCAGCAAGCGCTACGTGCTGCTCTATGTGGGCGACTACGACGCGGCTGCATGGATATATCAGACAACACCCGGCATCTGGGACGACAGCCAGAGGGGCAAGGTGCCCATGATGTGGAGCGTGAGCCCCATCCTGGCCCGCCGCGCCCCGCAGGCCATGCACTACATGTGGACCCGCGCCAGCGAGAACGACTATTTTGCGGCGGCCGACAACGGCGCCGGCTACCTGAACCCGGGCAGCCTGGAGACTCCCCGCAATATCAGCGGCCTGCCCGATGGCATGGCCCAGTGGGCCGCCCATTGCAAGCCCTGGTATGAGAAGTTCGGCCTTACCATATCCGGCTTTGTGATAGACGGCAATGCCAAGATGATGAGCAACAAGGGCTTCAAGGCCTACGCCAGCTTCAGCCCCAACGGCGTAGTTCCCCAGCGGGCGCCGCAGCTGGTCCAGATGGTAGATAACATGCCCATCTTCCGCGGCGGGGCCAGCGCCGGAACCGAACGCAGCGCCGATGCGGCGGACGTCATCCGCAACGCCGTCAAAAGCCACACGGAATGCCCGTTCTACTGGTTCAGGGCAGTGCTCAAGACCCCTTCATGGTATGTCAATGTATATGACGACCTGGCAAAGAACAATCCCGAGATTGTCTGGACCTCGGGACCCGAATTTTTTGAATTAATGAGATGCTATCTGGAAGAGCAATGAAAAGACATCTGATATTAGCAGCGGCGCTGATTCTGCTCGCGGCCGGCTGCGGCCAGCAGAAGTTTGATATCCCGTCCAAGCTGGTCCGGGATGTGATGCTGGACAATGAAACCTGCAGCGTCCGCATAGACGAGACCTATCCGCTGAGCGTCAGCTTCGGCCCGGCAGGGGCGTCGTCTGTGATTGAATGGACATCCCTGGACGAATCCATAGCCACAGTGTCCGTGGTGGGCACCGTCACCGGCATAAGCGAAGGTCAGGTGAGGATTGCAGCCACGTCTGTGGACAACCCCTTCGCCACCGACACCTGCGTGGTGACGGTACTGCCCCGCAGGGTTTACCTGAGCAGAATTACGATTTCTCTGGGCAGCAGCTATGAGCTGGAGCGCGGCAAGATGATAGAACTGGGGCCGTACACCTCGCTCGCCCCGTCCAATGCCACCGACAGCGATGTCAGCTGGAGTTCCAGCGACAACAGCGTAGCAGTGGTCACCGGCACCGGCATGGTCAGGGCGCTTAAAGCCGGTAACGCCACCATTACCGTGACAGCCAACGACGGAGGCGGCGCCAGCGCCAGCGTGGTTATAGTGGTACCCGGCAAAGTTGATCCAGAACCCGGACCCGACACGCCCGGCGGCGACGATGACGAAGATCCACCGGCAGATCCCGACCTGGTCATGTTCCACAATTGCGATGACCTGACCTATTTCACCCACACCCAGGGAGCTACAGTGGAGACGGCCGGCCGCATGGAGGGCAAGGGTTATATAGAGCGCACCACCAACTCCGACAACCAGGTGTTCGTCATCAGCCGCGTCAGCAAGGCCATGGACACCCAGATCACCGACTACAGCAAGGGCTACCTCGTGTTCTGGTTCTATATCGACGATGCCGCCAGCCTCAAGCGCAACACCATTGCCTCCGGCCGCATAGAGCTCAGCCAGAGCGGCGGACCCAACAAACAGTGTCTCTACTGGAGTTCCAAGACCTTCCTGGCAGATGTGATTTCCGACGGCTGGAACTACATCCAGCTCAAGTTCTCCGACGCCAAGGAGATGACGCCCGACAACAAGTTCAACCCCAAGGGAGCCAACTACTTCCGCATATACTTCGACGGCCCTGCCGGCAGCTACCAATATACCTACGGCATCGACGCCATAGGATTTAAACAGACCGAATGACAAACATCAATACAACACTAAACTTAAACCTTTATGAAAAAACTATCCGTATTTGCTCTTGCAGGCGCTCTGATGCTGGGTGCAGCCTGCACTGACCTGAGCGACATTTACAGCAGACTGGACGACCACGAGGCCCGGATCAAGGAGGTTGAGGGTACCCTCAAGACCACAACCCAGACCGCCAACGGCGTCAAGGACATCGTGGACCAGCTTCAGAAGAATGTTTACGTCTCCAGCGTAGAAGAGACCTCCGACAAGGACGGCTACGTAATCAGCTTCACCGACGGCAAGAAAGCCACCATCAAGAACGGCACCGACGGCACTTCTCCCACCATCGCAGTTGCCAAAGAGGGCGACGATCTGGTATGGGTTGTCAACGGAGAGAAGATTAAAGACGCCGACGGCAACTATGTGCCCGCTTCCGCCCAGGTTCCCGAGTTCAAGTTCGAAGACAACGCCTGGTATTACCGCGTAGGCACCGGCGACTGGACCAGCTGCGGCGAAGGCAGCGGCAGCCAGGTAGAGATCGTTGAAAACGAAGACGGCGTGTTCCTGAAAATAGGCGACACCTCCATCAGACTGGGCTCCGCCCTCGAGTCCTTTACTGTCAAAGGCAACGTTAACCCCACTCGCGGACTCCAGCTGTTTATACCTGTAGGCAAATCCCTTGACCTTAAGAACTACATCTCTCTCGTACCCGAGGATGCTTTGATTTCCAGCCTCAAATTTGAGAGTGCAAATACCGATGCCGTCACTGTCAGTGACAACGGTATAGTAAAATGTCTTGCAAGGGGCAATGTCGCCGTGAATGTTTCCAAGAGGTCCCACTCCGAGGCTACTCCCGTAGTGGTTCGTGTCCGTACAGATGAACGCCCCGAATTCGAGGAGCCCACAAAGAGCGCGGATGTACTGTTCGAAGGCTGCAACTCCCTTGACTATTTCACCAAGGGTGCAGATGCCAACAGGACCCGTGAAATCGTGACCACCGACCCCAAGGAAGGCAGCGGCTGGTATAAATCCACTACCACCAAGCAGGCCGAGATGATTGTGATCAGCAAGCCCAACAACCCTGTCAACGGCGGATTCTCCTCCCTCAAGCACGGCCACGTATCATTCTGGTTCTACATTGAGCCTCGCGAGGACGGCAGCAACGCCCAGAAGATGACAAGAAGCAACCGCATCAGTGGCGGCCGCGTCGAACTCAGCAGCATAGGTGGCAGCAAGGGTATTTATTGGGAAACGAAGAACGTCCTCAAGAACCTCAACGACGGCTGGAACCTCATCGACCTCAAATTTGCCGACGCACAGATTTACGGCGACGATCCCAACCCGCTCAATCCCCAGAAGATCGTATGGTTCCGCATCTATATGAACGGCCCGGCAGCATTGTACGACACCTACACTTACGGTATCGACAACATCGTGGTTTACGAAGACTACGAGCCCACCAGCGCCGACAAGAAGTACCTGCTCACCCCTACCTTCGAGCAGTACCAGAACCTCACCATAGGCGGTGCATGCAACTGGAACCAGTTCGATAACACCTTCACGGCCTGGATCTCAAAGAGCGACGCGCCCAATGCCCTCAACTTCTACTTCTGCCCCGACAATGTCAACAGCGGTGTAACCAAACAGAACGGCCACCTGCATTTCAAATGGTATATCAGCGACATCGAAGCCCTTGCCGGCTCCACTGCAGGACAGGTAGAACTGACCAGTGCAGGCGCAGCCGACGCCCTGGAGATCAACTGGCCCAACACCTTCATCTCAAGCTGCCACAGCGGCTGGAACGACATCACGCTCGACTTCGACAAGGCTGGCACTACAGAAGGCGACATTGACCTTACAAAGATCAACTGGTTCCGCTTCTACGAGTCTGCCAAAGGCGGCAACTGCGTAAGCATGATCAAGGACGTTTACGTTTACGCCGAATAATTGCGTAATGAAAAGAATCCTGAACTTTGCAGCGGTGCTGCTGGCTTTGCTGACATGTTCCTGTGTCAAAGAGCAGGCTGTGCCTCTCAAAGGCATTTCGCTCAACAAGGTAGTCCTCAATCTGAAGCCAGGTGAGGATGCCACCCTCTCGGTGAGCTTCAATCCGGCTGATGCCACCGATATTCCCGAGGTCAGCTGGACTTCTTCCGACAACGCTGTCGCCACCGTCTCAGACGGTAAGGTGACAGCCGTTGGCGGCGGAAGTGCCACCATCACCGCCAAGGCCGGGACATTCGAGGCGAGCTGCAGCGTTAATGTCAAGTCCGACAAAGAACCTGAGCCTGAGCCCGAGCCCGAACCGGAACCCGAACCGGAACCCGAACCGGAACCCGAACCGGAACCGGAGCTTGAGAGCATCGCCCTTGACCGGGCAGAACTGAGTCTCAATTGCGGAGAAGAAGCCACTCTGGCCGTTATCTTCTCCCCTGCCGATGCAGCAGATATCCCTGAAGTCAACTGGGAATCATCTGACAATTCGGTGGCTAGCGTCTCGGCGGGCAAGGTAAAGGCCATTGCTGTCGGCAACGCGACCATCACAGCCGTGGCCGGGGCGTTTTCGGCAAGCTGCGCCGTGACGGTCAAGGCAGAAGATCCCGAACCCGGCCCAGAGATTCCTGAGCTGCCCGACACCCCCGAAGAAACAATTGTCCCCAGGAGCGAGCCCGTGTCGTTTGACAACTGCGACGACATTAAATATCAGGCCAAGAGGGCCCAGGCCGACGGCACCGACGCCGGCATAAGCCACGAAGGTCAGAAAGAAGGCTCCGGCTGGTTCAAACGCCACGTGGGCAAAGGCGCAGCCGAGTGGGTCAAGATTGTGCGCGGCACCGACATCGTCAATGCCAGGATATTTTCCGTAAACCGCGGCCATCTGGCATTCTGGCTCTGGCTGGATCCCGATGTCACCATGGCAGCCGGCGGCGTGGAACGCAACATCGCCGAGCACATCCGCAACCGCTTCGCTTCCAATGCACTCACCGAAAAATCCAGGGTGGAACTCAGCCATGCCAACACCGGCGGCGACAGGCAGAAAATTGAATGGTCCTTCAAAGAGATAGCCCAGGACCTGCAGCCCGGCTGGAATCTGGTCGATCTGGCATTCAAGGATGCAAAGGTGAGCGAAGGCTACAGCCTCAACCCCGAGGGCCTGAACTGGATGCGCATCATCATGGACGGACCTGCTCCCAACTGGGATGAATACTCCATCGGAATCGACGACATAGTGGTCTATGAAGATTATGCAGAGACCTCTGCGACCAAATCTTACCTGCACTATCTGAGCAATGTCGATGGATGGCTGGCGGCCACTTCGCCCAACTATCACTCAAAAGTGGGCTACAATGCCAACGAAAAGAGTGTAGGCGCCCAGTTCCCCGCCGCCGATTTCTCCATCCTGCAGATGAGCCTGGCAAGTGCCGTAAATCCCGGCATCAGCCGCGAAAAAGGCCATCTGCACTTCAAGATGTACATCAGCGACATTTCCGCCCTCAGCGACCATAACGGCCAGCTGGAGATAGGCAGTGCCGGCATATTCGACGAAGATGAACTCCACTGGGGCACCAACTCCTTCTTAAAGTTCTGCCACAGCGGCTGGAACGACATAGTTCTGGATTTGAACCGCACCGGAGAGATGGGCTCCTGCAATCTGAATGCCATCAACTGGTTCAGGTTCTACAACAAATCCACCGGCGATGTCCTGATCAAATTCAAAGACATCTACTTCTACGAAGAATAAGCACCGGCATATCAATGCGAAAGACGCTGCCCGAAACCGGGCAGCGTCTTTTTATTTGCACAGACAAAATCCTTCCCGCTAAAGCACGGTATAGGTCCCTTTGTCGCTGGAATTCTCGCCAGTGCGCTGGAAAGTGAACAGCTTGCCTTCCTTGTTGGAGCAGTTGATAAAGCTCACCTGCGCCTTGCTGTTGGCCACCGTAATGGGGATGCTGGACTGGTAGTTGCGCATACGGCAGTTGACGCCTGTGACAATCACCCAGCTGCTGCCCTGGACCTTGAGAAAGTCGTAGGAAATGCCCTGGGTGGTGAGCACCGCGGCTGCGGCCCTGCCTGCGAAACAGTCCACATTGGAGATGGAAATCTGACCGAGGCCCTGCACCAGGAAGGGATGTATGTTAGCCACATTGCCGTCTGGCGATACAGTGGCTATAATTGAGCCCTGGGACACCTCCCAGATGCGGTTGAAGGCGCTGGCGCCATCCTTGAACACACCTATGCCGACCTGGTCAAAATTGAAGTTGGTCAGCTGGCCATAGCTGTTGGCTCCCAGATAGATGCCGCCGTAGGTTGCAAAGGTGAAAATGTCCATCACCTGGGCATTGTCGGTGTGGTCAATCCAATATGCATAGGTCTTGCGGTTTACCACATAATCGTTGATGGCATTACCGTAGTCTCCCTTGAATTCCCTCATAATCGCCGGATTCACATGGCAGTGGAGAATCCTGGGAATGTCATAGCAAAAATCTATTGCAATAAAGCGACCTCCAAGGGGATAACCGTAGCAATGTTCAAACAGAATCTGCTCGCAAGGGGTTCCTTGAAGGTGACCCTGCGAATCGAACCAGGCGTGAGCCCTGAAGTCCATCGCAAAGTAGCTGCCGTAGAAGGTCAGATTCTGGAGGGTCACCCCGTGCACACCCTGGTCCTGGGCCACCTGGATTGTCGGAGGATATTCGATAATCTTGCTGGCGTCATTGAAAGCCTGCTCGGGATAGTAGAACTGGCAACCCTTGATCTGGCTGGCGCTCTGCACTGTGATGAAGGGATGGGTGGCGTCGCTTATGACAAACAGCGAGCCGGTGGGTTTGCCATCCTTGGCAGTGCCCTTGACAGTACCGCGGCCGGTGGGCCCGTGCACGCCTATCAGGGAGACATTCTTTTTCAGTACCACACCGCTTTGCACGGGATAGCCGCCCTCTACCGGCTCCACCCAGAGCGCGGCCCCGCGCTCGCTGGCCCAGTCTATGGCATTTTGCAGGCGGACCTTGTTCTCTGCGGGAGAATTTGTCGGCAGGACCTCGAAGGCCTGGATGGAGTAGGCAAAAAGCTGGTCCCCGTCCTCGGTCTGGACCGGAACCTCATGGATCTCGTAGATTGTTTTTGTCTCGTCTATGATTTTGGTGCAGGCGGGGGCAAATGCCTGCACCAAGACCATAAGCGCTGCGAAAAACGCAATTCTTTTCATGCTTGTTATCTCTTCACGATGCGGATGTCATCGAGCTTGAAGGTGTGGTAATTGACCAGTGCACCTGACACACCCTGAGGAGTGAGAACTATACGGAAATAGTTGAACTTGCGTATATCCCAAGGCTCATTGATAAAGCCTTCGTAGTCCTTGAAGGGGAACTTGACGGTAACCCACTGGTTGCTCTGCAGAGGCGTCGGCCATGCAAGTCCGTCCTGTCCGCCTATACCGAAGTCGATATTCTGCTCATCGTGCAGCAAACCGCTGCCGACCTCGATATTGAAGTTGACATGCTGGGTAAAGAAGTCAGCGTCGTCAACCCAGAAACTGAACTGGAGGGCAAGGTCTTCATAGCCGTAATGCGCAGGAGCGGCATATTCCAGACCGGGCCACATCTCCAGACGAAGTGAACTTACACCATCCATCAGCACATCCTTGCTGGTAAGGCAGCTGCGACCTTCGGTCTTGCCTTCGGTGTCATCCACATAGCAATACTGGTTCTGCTGGGCGGGACGGTCGCGCCACATGGCAAAGTTGTCGCAACGCTCAAATTCGGTCCAGTCAACCACGCGGAGCTGGTCGATTTTGACATCCATAGGCACGTAGGTAGGCTGAACAATCGTTCCTTTAGGAAACATCTGAATAATTCTCATCTGGGTGAGACAGGAAGCATTGTATTCATCGTTGAA
>CACXHG010000136.1 GCA_902767355.1 uncultured Bacteroidia bacterium | reverse complement strand
GTCCGCCTATACGGCAAAGACGACCTCAGGCTCGATGAGTTTGAGCTCCCCCAGATGCAGGAAGATGAGATCCTCGCCAAGGTTGTGAGCGACTCCATCTGCATGTCTTCCTATAAGGCTGTCCATCAGGGCACCGACCACAAGCGCGTCCCCAAGGATGCCGCCACCAACCCCGTCATTATCGGCCACGAGTTTGCCGGCGAGATTATCGAGGTGGGCTCCAAGTGGGCCTCCCAATTCAAACCCGGCGATAAATTTTCCATCCAGCCGGCCATGAACTGGCCCGGCGGCCGCGTGGGCATTCATTCGGCTCCCGGTTATTCCTATTCAAACATCGGCGGCGACGCCACCTATGTCATCATCCCCAACGAGGTGATGGAAAACGGCTGCCTGCTGCCCTACAAGGGAGAGGCCTTCTATCCCGCATCGCTCAGCGAACCTCTGAGCTGCGTGATAGGCGCCATGCATGCCTGCTACCATACCACCGCCGGCAGTTATGTGCACCAGATGGAAATCAAGCAGGGCGGCAAGATGGCCCTGCTGGCCGGCGTCGGCCCCATGGGCCTGGCCTGCATCAACTATGTGCTGCACCGCGAAGACCGCCGTCCGGCGCTGTTCGTGGTTACGGACATCGACCAGGCGCGTCTGGACCGTGCCGCCCGGCTCTACACCAAGGAGTTTGCCGCCAGCCGCGGCATTGACCTGCGCTATGTCAACACCGGTGCTGTAGAAGATCCCGTGGCAGCGCTGCGCGAGATTTCCGGCGGCGACGGCTACGACGAGGTCGTGGTCATGGCTCCCGTGCCGGCAGTTGTGGAGCAGGCAGATGACATCCTGGGCTACGACGGTTGCCTCAACTTCTTCTCCGGCCCCGGCCGTGCAGATTTCAAGGCTCCGTTCAACTTCTACAACGTGCACTATGCCTCCACCCACGTGGTGGGCACTTCCGGCGGCAACACCGAAGATATGAAGGAGGCTCTGCATTATATGGGCAAAGGTATGGACCCGGCAGGTCTGGTGACCCACATCGGAGGCCTGAACGCCGTGATAGACACCACTATGAATCTGCCTCAGATCCCGGGTGGCAAGAAGTTGATTTATACCCATATCACCATGCCGCTGACGCCTATCTCAGAGTTTGGCGAGAAGGGCAAGACAAACCCCGTGTACAAGCATCTGGACGAGATTTGCCAGGCTAACAACGGTCTGTGGTGCGCAGAGGCCGAGAAATATCTGCTCGCAAACGCCGATAAACTCGCCTAAGCCATGCTCAACATTGCCCGCTTCGTTTTCAATCCCTTCCGTGAGAATACCTACGTGGTGTGGGATTCCACGTTGCAAGGGGCGATTGTGGACCCGGGCAACAATTTCGAGAAGGAGCACAAGGCCCTTATCGATTTTATCAATTCACACAATATCCTGCCCAAGGTCGTGGTGGCCACCCACGGTCACTACGACCATGTGTGCGGGGCAGGGGTGCTCAAAGAGCGCTATGGCATACCCTTCGCGCTCTGCAGCACAGACGAATACGTCTATAGCACCAGCCTTTTCGACGGCAGCCGCTATCAGTTCAGTTTCGAGCAGGTGCCCTATGAGATTGACCTGGCCCGCCAGGCTCCGATAGAATTCGGCGAGACATCTTTCAAGGTGCTGCTCACCCCCGGGCATACCCTCGGCGGCGTCTCGCTCTACAGCGAGCAGGCGAAGGTCATCTTCACCGGAGACACGCTTATGTGCGGCACTGTGGGGCGCACCGACCTCAAGGGCGGCGACTGGCCCACCTTGCGCCAGAGCATTGTATCCCAGATTCTTCCTCTGCCCGACGGGGTGGAGATTTATCCAGGTCACGGCCCCCAGAGCACTGTGGGCTACGAACGCAGTAGTAATCCTTTCCTGATATGAAAAAGACTCTTCTGATGGCTGCCGCAGTGGTGGCACTGTGCATTGCCGCATCCTGTTCACCCAAGAAAGTTCCTGCCGCTACTTCTTCGGCACAGCCGGCGGCGATTGATGCGCAGGGCGCTATTGCGCCGGTGGCTCCGGATTGCATCGCTCCGGCCTTTTTGAAACCGGGCGACAAGGTGGCGCTTCTGACGCCGTCCTATACCACGCCCTATGAAAATGTCACCGCTGCAGCAGAGGTGCTGCGCGGCTGGGGCCTGGAGCCGGTTGTCGGCCCCAATGTGGGCAAAAAGTTCGCCGGCAAGTATGCCGGCACCCTGGAAGAACGCGCGGCGGATCTGACCTGGGCGCTGGCGGACCCTCAGATAAAGGCCATAATCTGCAGCCGGGGCGGCTATGGTTCCATCCGGCTCACGGAGCGCCTGAAGCCCGAACTTTTTGCCGCCAATCCCAAGTGGATCGTGGGCTACAGCGATATAACCACGCTGCTGGAGATGGCCACTTGCGCCGGAGTGATGAGTCTGCACGCCACCATGGGCAATTCCATCGCGGCCGGTGGAGAGGATGTCAGCAGCCGGCTGCTGCGCTCGACGCTGTTTGGCACAGTCCCGCAGTATGAGCTTCAGCCGCACCCCATGAACAAGCCAGGCTATGCCAAAGGCACCTTGGTGGGCGGCAATATCTGCACCCTGGTGCCCAACGTGGATACCTGGGCCGACGCCGCCCGCTACGACGGCATCATTCTCTTTCTGGAAGAGGTGGAAGAGTCGTTCCACAACATAGACCGCCTGTTCAACATGCTGCGCTTCAGGGGCATCCTGTCCCGCTGCAAGGGCATCATTTTCGGGGAATTTACCGATTGCGGCAAAGACCTGGACTACGTGAGTGTGGAACACATGATAGAGACCTATCTGGAAGGTCTCGACATCCCGGTTGTCTGCGGCTTCCCGGCAGGGCACGGCCAGTTCAACCTGCCGCTGTTGATGGGCAGCGAAGCCACGCTGGATGTGCGTCCAGACGGCGCGACCATCTCGTTCGATGTGCCCGGGGCTGCCACTGAGCCTGTTAGCCTTCCCCAGGCACTGCAGTAAATTTGGTTAAAAAAACCGTAATACAGGTATTTCGATTTTTGTGTTTTTGTTATAATTTCGCAGTGTGAATAGTACTGCGGATTAGTTTGTATTGCTCTGGGCGTGCCGGATATGGTTAGATTCGGTCGGTCGGGGCATTTTATTAAAAGAACATTCGAGAATTGTAATGAAGAAATTTCTACCATTTCTGAGTTTGCTTTGTGCCCTGGTTTTGTGGGGTTGTCCCAAAACGCCCGCCGAACCGGACACGCTCACGCCGGTTTCCACCACCTACAGCATAGGGGCGGAAGGGGGCGATATCGTCATATCGTTCCGCACCAACCTTACATATTCCGTCTCTACCGATGCTTCCTGGCTCAGCGAAGTCACCAAGACCAAGGCCATAGAAACCAAGAGTGTGACCCTCCGTGCCGCCGAAAACAGCTCTTTCGAGGCGCGCAGCGCAACCGTCACCGTCAAAGCGGGGTCCCTCTCGGTGAACATGACAGTGAAGCAGGACGGCCGCTCGGCGCAGATAGACATCAACACCACGTCCTATGAGATTGCCGCTGCAGGTGGCGATGTCAGCGTAAATGTCAGCAGCAATGTGGATTACATTGTGGATATCAACGCCGACTGGATAAGCCGCAAATCGTCTGCCTCCGGCAGCGAAGTCTTCTCTGTGGCGGCCAATGAGAGCACCTCGGAGCGCAGCGGCAGCATCACTTTCAGCTACGGCAGTGTTTTCAAAACCATCACCATCAAGCAGGCGGCTGCCGAGATTCCGGAAGAAGACACTTTGGAGAACGGCGACAAATCGACCTACAATGTTGCCGCCGGCGGCCAGAATATCACCGTCGTGGTCCGCTCCAATGTAGATTATAAGGTTGAGGTGTCCGACAGCTGGATAAGCCAGACCAAGACCAAGGCCGTGCGTGAAGACAGGCTCAATTTCGCAGTGGCGGCCAACACCGGCGCTGCCCGCACGGGCTCCATCACGATTACCCACGGTTCGCTCTTGAGCTTTACCGTGACCGTGAATCAGGCCGCTTATGTCCAGCCGGGCGAAGATCCTTACCTGGAGCTTTCTTCCCACGAGCTTTCGGTGGGTGAAAACGGCGGTACGGCCACCCTGTCGGTCCGCTCCAATTATGGATATACGGTAGATTCCGAGGTGCCATGGCTGGCAATTACCTCTACCGGCGAGACTTTCTCCTGCACCGCAGAAGCCAATCCCGGTGAGGAAAGCCGCAGCACTATGCTGGTGTTCAGCAGCGAAGGCATAGTGGAGTACGTCAATTTCACCCAGCTCGGGCAGGCCAGCGGCAAGGACCCCTTCGATGTGGGCAGCAACCTCTCCGTGCGCGGCACGGCCAACAGCTATGTTGTGCCCAAGGCCGGCGACTATCATTTCGATGCCAGCGTGATGGGCAACGGCCCCGAAGGCTTCATCTGGGAAGATATGGCCGCCGTGGAGCAGAACCTCTGGCCTTGGGAATCAGTATCCGTGTCGTTTACCAATTATGGCAACGAAAAGCCGGTAGAGGCCCGTGTGCTCTGGGACGACAACAATACCATCACAAATGTGTCCATGGACGCCAATATGGTGATATCCTTCACTGCCACCGGCAACAAAGGCAACGCCCTCAT